>NZ_JADBSZ010000301.1:0-7651 GCF_020246425.1 Microcystis sp. M079S1 | reverse complement strand
TTCCATTGAAGGAAGGGCAAGTCCTTCGGTAAAGCTGCCGAATTTGGCCCCGAGTCCCCCAATTTGTTTGCCCAGTTCTTTGAGTTGTTTGTCAGTTTTCTGCTGTTGTCGGTCAGTTTCCTTGAGTTGTCGGTCAGTTTCCTTGAGTTGTTGGGCGTTTTCCTTCTGTTGTTGACTAACTTCCTTCAATAGTAGGTCAGTCTCCTTCAGTTGTTTGTCAGTTTCTTTTTGAGCAGCAGTCAATTCGGCTTGAGCAGTCGCTAATTCGGCTAAGAGTCGCCATACGTCTTCTGATGTAGTTGCCATAGATGATTTTTTCCCGATGTCACCTATTCACTATTTTATTGGATTTCTGTGCTTGCCGAAGGCACTGGGGAGCAGACTGCTGATTCAATTGGGTAAGGCAAACCCTAATTAGTGAGAGGAGAATCACCACCACAACCGACTCACCTCCCTAATCCCTTGATACACTTCTCTTAAGGCAACCTCTCCCCCAAAATGAAGGATGAAAGGGACTAAATTAGGAATAGTTTCGAGGAAATTAGAACGAGTGAGAGTACCCAAAGCATGAAGGGTTTTTTCCCAGAAGGATAGATCAACATGGTTAGGCGTTAACACCTGAGTTATAATTAGAACGAAAATTAACTAAGGCAGTTGTTCTCAAATGAAATTAAAGGAGAGGATATTGGTGTCACATAAAATTATCGTTTTTCTTCTCGCCATGCTGCTTGACGGATAGATTCAGGGGTGATATTTCTGTCTTCCCACAATCCTGCTAGGGCAAAGAAATCTTGCTCGTTATCAGATAATGTTGTTTGATCTTCGATGATTTCTACGGAGTCAACAAAATCTAAAGCAGTTAAAATTTTAGAGAGTGTTTCTGCTTTTTCTTGGTCACGAATGTGTACGATTAGTTGTTTCATGGTAGTTTATTTTGTATTGATTTGGTATTAATGATCATTGTCTAATTCTGTTTTTAGCCAATTAAGAATCGGAGAACTAATACGAATTCCATAATCAACTAACTGTTGTGATAAATCTAAAATTTCTTGTTTAGATAGATAACCTGCATAAAAACCAACCAAGAGAATTCCTAATGTTCCTTTGACGGGTAATTCCATAGCTTTGGCAACTCTTCTTGCTAATTTCTCATCTATAATTACCAGTCTGGTTTGATTGAAATTGCCAAGAGAATAACTTCTAATTCTCCTCGATCTAATCCTATTAATAGCGGTTCAAGAGGAGATGATGATGCAACTTCTTGAACTTGAATCCAATTGGCATTTTTGAGTTCTTTTGCCCCCGGTTTATTATCTCCAGCGATGACAATTTCTTGATAAACTGCCCAAGGAATAATCACTTCATTAAATAGCTGATTAAGAAGATCTAATTGATTAATCAAAGATAAGGCGATGATCGGTGTAGAATTAACAATTATCTTCATTCTCTTGGATTTTTTGGGCTAATTTACGGCTGGTTTGTATTTCTGATTCCCATTCTTCTGCTGTGTAATCAATAATGGAAAAACCATACTCAGAGAGAAGTGTATAAAATGTATATTTATCGCAGCCTAATACTTGTGCGCCGATTCCTGCTGAAATTTTTCCTTCTTGATAAAGATGCCCTAATGTATAAATGATAACTTTACGAGAGAATGTTTCTTTTTCTTCTCTGGCGGCAATGAGAAGTTCTTCGGGAAATGTTACGTTAATGTTCATGAGTGTTTAAAGATAATTTGTTTTTCTTGATTTTAGCAGGAATAATATCGCTAATTAATTGATGGTTGATAATTAAGATTCTCTATATTGTTCTCTTTAGTTGTTTATAAATTTCATCATCGTTTCGTTTGTCAATCAGCAAGATTTCTAGTGTTTGCTCCTCAACACGATAAACGATTCGATATTCACCAATATCGGCTCTATGATAGGAGTATCCTTTTAACTTTAGAGAATCTTGGGGATAGGGATTTGTTCTCAGTTCGGTTATTTTTGTGGCTACTTGTTTGGCGTGTTTATCTGGCAGTTTTTTTAAGCGTTTAGTTGCCTGTCGAGATAGGTTAATCTTAAGCATTTAAAATTTCTGACAGTAAAGCCTCACTTTCTGTTGTTCCGATAAAACCTTCTTGATGAGCTTTTTCTGCCTGTAAAGCCAAAAGTTGATTTTCTAACTCGGAAAATCTCTCAAATTCCTCGATTGACAGCACGACTGCAACATTACGTCCCTTTTTTGCTATCTTTACTGGTTCTCTTCGAGCCAAGTCTAACAGTTCGCCAAAGCGATTTTTTGCTTCTGAGGCTCCTAATGTTTTCATAACTAACCTTTATAGAAACTAGCCATTATGACCATTTTAGCTATTATAGCAATTATTGACAGGAGAATCACCGCCACCAGCGACTAACATCCCTAATACTTTGATACACTTCTCTTAAAGCGACCTCCCCCCCAAAATGAAGGATTAAAGGGACTAAGTTGGGAATAGTTTCGAGGAACTTACGACGAGTGAGAGTACCCAAAGCATGAAGGGTATTTTCCCAGAAAGATAAGTCAACATTAGCAGGGGTTAATGTGGCTGTTAATGCTTTTAATACGTCTGCACGCGGGTATTCAGACCCAATCGTTCTGGCAATTTCTAAGGGTTTCGGGTAACACTTCCGTTGACATACTCCGCGCCGTGAACGGACGTGGATTCTTCTATCATCGCTGATTAGAATTTCTGGCTCAACGAGTTCGCTTAAATCAGACCCCTTGCGGTATCTAACCCAGAGGCGAGTCTCTCCTCAGACTTTCGCGACCTTACAGAAGCCTGTTCTCGTATGCCCTACGATACAGTTCAAAACCTCTAAAATAATTGGTTTCTCTGGTACTTGATGCTTAGAGCTTTTACCCATAAAAGCAATCCTTTATGGAACCCTATAACTCTAGTTTTCAAGGTGCGCCTATCGATTAGATAGCTAGGTTTTTAGAGCGGTTGAATACCTTATCCGCTATGGTCTAGCATTATACATCATAAGGGGAATTATTTCCACCACCGACTAACATCCTTAATACTTTGATACACTTCTCTTAAGGCGACCTCTCCCTCAAAATGAAGGATTAAAGGTACTAAGTTAGGAATAGTTTCGAGGAAACGAGGACGAGTGAGAGTTCCCAAAGCCTGAAGGACATCTTGCCAGAAAGATAAGTCAACATTAGCAGGGGTTAATGTGGCGGTTAATGTTTTTAATGCCTTTGCACGGTAGTATTCAGACCCAATCCCTCTGGCAATTTCTAAGGCTTCTGGTAAGATTTCGGATAAATAAAAAACTAACCACGTCGTCTATAATCACTCCATTCAGGAAACTCAGAAAGATATTCTTTATTGATTCCACGGATGCAAATGTATTCACCCTGAATCCAGACTATTGAAATTCCAGAAGTTGACAGTGGCGATTTCCGTAAAATCAACCAAAACGGCAAGCACAATAGGGCAAATATTACTAAGCTGTAATGTACATTAACAGCAGCCATAATTATCATAAAAATTACGCACGATAAAATCGTATCTGTTAATAATCTGTGCTGTTTTTTAACTTCTTGAGAAAGTCCAAAAGTGATTTTTTCGTATTTTGTCATAGCAAAATTTGCAATGAGAACCAGTATTATTCCAATCCTAGTCACCAAAATTAACAAAAACCAGTGAGGATTAATGAAGGATAAAGTATGTTCTTCTTTTCCCGTTACCGGGCGATTGGTTTTGATACAGCGATTTGGTAGAGATGCCCCCCGCAACATCACCAGATATCCATCATACTGCCATATTCTCTTTCCTTTATCTTTAGGAATACAGTAAATATCAACGGGTTCATTGTTTAAGTTAACCTCAAAATTCACCAATAACCCCACTCTGGGAAATTCTTTTTCGTCCTTCCAATCGGAGTTTGTGAACTGGTATCTTGTCCCGTCATTGCCTCTGATAACCCCTGTATTATTAGAGATGTCGAAGCGTAAAATAGTTCCTTCCATCTGCCAAAAATCCTTGAGCAAAACCTTATTTATTTCTTCTAAGTATATCGTAAAAAGCTGATCCGCAAGAGGAACATAAGTTTCATATTCTAATACTTCGGGTAAGACTTCAGGTAAATGGGGAGCTAACCCTGTCAATATCAATGCCCTTGCACGGTGGTATTCATTCCCAATGGCTCTGGCAACTGCTAAAGCTTCGGGTAACAAAGCAGGGAAAAGATAGGGACTGATTGCGATAGGAAGAAGATTTTAAAGAAGCGGATATAACGGGTTTAGGTTCAGGATCAAGACCGTGTTTTTCTAATATCTCACACCATTCGGGATTGTCATAAACCCTGGCCAAAGATTCAGCTTCTAAAGATGCCGGACGATCTCTAATCGGCTGTTTAGATTGTACCCCAATCACTAACCCATTATAAACAATTGCTGATCTATCGTTTTTCTGAGACTTTAGGGCAGAGAGATTGCCTTTATCCAATTGACATAATAGCCCAACCCGATCGCTAAGGAAAGCGCGGGTTGGGAAAAGACATCGACCTAGTATTATCTCAAGACTAAAATGACAAATTGAATTAGTATCGAGCTATTTTGCTAATACAAGGTGTCAAGATCAAACTAAGGGGCTAAACGTTGCCTTTGCCAACTGCCATCTTCTTGACGATAATAACAGAGACGATCGTGAAGACGACTGGGGCGACCTTGCCAGAACTCGATTAAACTAGGAATTAGGCGAAAACCGCCCCAATGAGGAGGACGGGGAACTTCACGACCAGCATATTCTTCTTTTAGTTCTGTCAGGCGTTTTTCGAGGATATACCGCCCGGAAATCACTTCACTTTGATTGGAGGCCCAGGCCCCTAAACGAGATTCCCAGGGACGGACAAAAAAGTAATTATCCGATTCCTCCTCGCTGATTTTTTCTACAGTTCCCTCAATCCTAATTTGCCGTTGCAATTCTCCCCACCAAAACACTAGGGCCGCATTGGGATTGGCGATTAATTCCTGTCCCTTGGCGCTTTGGTAGTTGGTAAAGAGAACAAAACCGCGAGGATCGAAGTCTTTTAACAGTACCATGCGGGCCCGGGGTTTACCCTCCGGGGAAATAGTGGCTAAAGTCATAGCGTTGGGTTCCAATCTTCCCGAAGATACCGCCCGTTCTAGCCATTGTTTAAATACAATGAAAGGATCGGCAGATGTTTCGGACTCTAGCAATTCTTCAAGATTGTAGTCCAAGCGCAGGTCAGCGATCGATATGTCCATGGTTTTGCTTGCTAAATTCTATCCTTTGAGATCCTACAAGATTCTACAATCATGACTATCACCTCGGCCAGTGATGCGATCGCCTCTCTTTTAGAAATGGCGGAACAGGGAGAAATTGACCCCTGGGATGTGCAGGTTATCGATGTGATCGATCGCTTTTTGGCAGAATTGGGGTTATTAAATGATCTAGATTTAGCCATGGCCCAAGCTAATTTACCCCAATCGGGACAGGCTTTTTTATGGGCTTCTATGTTAGTTTTATTTAAGGCTGATACCCTAGAAAGATTGTCTTTGGAACAGCAAGAAGAAAGTCTGATTGATGAGGAAATTAGCGAGTTAGAACGGGAATTAAGAACTTTACCCCGTTATCTAGAAAATCATATTCGCCGTCGTACTGCCGCCCCACCACCGCGAAAAAGACGGGTAACTTTGCAGGAGTTAATCACTCAATTACAACAGATTGCCCTAGAGATTGAAGCTTTACCGAAACTGCCTGTAGTTGTCCCGAAACCCCGTCCTCAATCCCGACGGGAAGCGGTACAAATTATCACGGAATTGGCCCACCAAGAAAACCTGACGGAATTGGCAGCGGAACTGGACTTTTTTTTGCAGAGAAAGTTTTTTCAATTGGAGAAAAAGGAGATAGAGTTTGAGTATTTATTAGATTTATGGCAAGCAGAAAAGCCCTCTAGTCACTCGGCAACACAGGAAAAGGTGGCGATTTTTTGGGCTTTACTTTTACTGGCTTCTCAATCAAAAGTGGAATTAAAACAGGAGGATTTTTATCAGGATTTAACTATTGCTTTAATTAGGGTTTGCTGAAAAAGTTTTTTCTAGAGGCAGGGTGTGCGGTGTCGGGTGTGGGGTTTTAAGCTAAGACGCATTTTAACCTCCGATCCTTAGATTAGCTGAATCTCCCTCAATCCCTTTAATGTTGCCTTTTGCAAGAGTGCAAGAGTGCCTCATCTCAACAAGTAATTTAAATGTGCGGGCAGCTTAATTATAGAATTCAAGAGAATTTATCCTGAAGACAGGGATTGATAAGGAATAATTTCTTCGAGGGTATTTCCTAACTTTTCCCTCGCTAGATCTAACTCATAGGCTTTTTGTAAATTCATCCAAATTTCTGCCCCTGTATTAAAAAAACGCCCTAATTTTAAGGCAATATCTCCCTTGATATTTCCTTGTCGCTTGAGAATTTGCTCAAGTTCATTCTCTGGAATATTAACTCTTGTGGCAAGCTGAGAAACATTAAGATTAATCTGCTCTAATTCATCAGCTAAAATTTCCCCAGGGTGGATAGGACTTTTCCAATTATTCATCGTGAATTTTGCTTAAGCTCAACGGATTTAGTATCATCAAGATGAAGTGTAACCTAATTTGATATTGACTCCTATCTCCCTGACTCCTTTAAACATTTCTTTTTTTCTCAAACCATGTTTGTAATAATTCCCCCGATTCCTTGGCTAAAATTCCCGCGATTACCGGTAAACGATGGTTAGAAAAAGGACTATCAATAAAATTAGCCACAGTGCGGATAACTCCTGTTTTGGGATCGTCAGCACCGTACACTAATAATCCTAATCTAGCCTGAATGATTGCCCCAGCACACATGGGACAGGGTTCGAGGGTGACGTAGAGGGTACAATCATTTAAGTGCCAATTGCCTAAAACCTGACTAGCGGCACGAATCGCCAGAATTTCGGCGTGAGCGGTGGAATCATGGTGTTTTTCCTTGCAATTAGCCCCTTGAGCGATTAAATGTCCCTGTTTATCCACGATAACCGCTCCCACAGGTACATCACCCCGATCCCCCGCAGTTGCCGCTAAATTTAAAGCTAACTGCATCCATTGCCGATGTTTCTCATAGGCTTTTTCATCAATAGACTTTAGATAGTCCCACATTTAGCCAGTAAATTATCTAATTTTTTCTGACCATCCAAAGCATACAAATCATCACAACCACCGATATGTTCATTATTAATAAAAATCTGTGGTACACTGCGTTTACCGTTGGACCGTTCGGCCATGGCTTGACGAGCGCTTTCATCCCCATCAATCTTGTATTCGGTGTATTTTACCCCTTTCCAACCCAGCAACCATTTAGCACGAATACAGTAGGGACAAGTTGCCCAGGTGTAAATTTCCACATTGGCCTTGATATTCTCGTTATAACGCCCAAAAAGCGAGTTAAATAGATTTAGCATCGTTCTTACTAAGTAGTTAGGTGTTAAAAACTGTCAGATGCCCCCCTTATTAAGCTATCCATTAGTCACATCTTTCTTAACATAAAATTTGACAAAAAGAGAAAAGTGTGCCAGATGGCTCAAGGGGGTTCTATGGGGGAACTAATTTGATGAGATAGTTTCCAAGTCTCGCTGATATCATG
>NZ_JADBSZ010000300.1:0-7886 GCF_020246425.1 Microcystis sp. M079S1 | reverse complement strand
TGTCGAGATAGAAACGCCGCTTTAAACATCTTGCAAAAGGGATTAAGTAGCGTGGGGCGCACGCAAACTTTAAACGCTTCGGGAGAGATTCCCTCTTGGTTGGTTGGAGAAATCCTGCTTGCTAACGGAGACTCAATGAACTAAGAATCCCCGTCTCTTTAGAGCGGGGAGCGTCAACTGTCTTTGATCATATCCGATATATTCAGTTAAACGAAGGGGTTGGGTTGACGCAAGGAAACTCAGCCTAGGGCGATGAGCGATTACACTACAGCAATGGTAATCGCCCTACAAGATCGGAGGCGAAGGCTGTACTCAACATCTTGAGTACATGGTGTCTGTTGTCGATACCAAATTAGGTTACACTTCATCTTGAGAAAGGCTGTCACCGGCGATGGTATATTTTAACCATGGTATAGCTCGCTAGTTTAGATTTGTTCAATTGGAGAAATAAGATTAGATAAAATTTCGTTCCATTTTAATTTATGAATAGTTTGTAATTCCGAATCTATTTCAATCAGATGGGAATAGCTATTGACAAATTCTTCTGGAGATGATATCAGTCTCAGATAATATTTAATTGTCGGTATAATACCATTGGTGATTATTTGACAACCATGATTATTTTTGATAGTTTGAATCTCAGACATGATTAATTCTATTTCTGTGGGTTTAACATCAAAAGATGATAGGATATAATATCTTCTCGGATTAAATTTAATAATTTTATCTTTGGCAATTCGGAGAATTTGTAAATCAATGTACTTACCATGCTTAATTTCAATAACTTCTACTAATTGTTTATTTTTATCAAAAATCTCAATATCTCCTGCGCTACCAGAAGTTAGATCAGAAACTGTGTGACTGCCTAGTGCTTTTAAGGTAAGGATACTCTAGAATTGTTTTCAAAAATATGTTTCTTAATGGCAATAGCCAACTCTTTAATCATGGGAATACAAACCGAATTACCCACCTGTTTATAAGACTCAGCTAAGTTAGGATGAATTTGAAAGCTATCGGGGAACTTCATCAGTCGATAGCATTCTTGGATAGTTAATTTACGCACCTGATCTTGTTCGGGTATATAAATAAAAAAACGTCCAGATGTTTCCTGAGATGGTATAGTAGGATGTACTCCATCGATCGAATAAATTCGGTTAGGTTGATGATGAACCCGGGATAAATGTTCTGTATTTGGTCTGATACCTTTTTTCCAGATAGTTTTATTGCGATAACCGACAAAAATTAATCCTGATGGTTGTAAGGTAGGATTATCAATGAGAGTATATTCTTTTTTATCTAAGTATTCAAAATTGCCTTGAGGAGACAGAAAATCGCGTAACTTAGGTATTGGTGAAGTATATTTTAATGAGTTGAAATTAAATTTTTTATTTTGGGTAGCAATAATAATAATTCTTTCTCGATTTTGCGGCACACCAAAATCCTTGGCATTTAAGAGCTTATAATCAACTAAATAACCCAGTTCTTCCAAAGAATGCAAAATAATATCTAAGTTTTTGCCTTTGTCGAGGTGAATTAGGTGTTTAACATTTTCCAGAAGAATTATTTTCGGCTTTTTTAATTCGACTATTTCGCAGATGGGAAAAAATAGAGTTCCCCTTGTATCTCTAAATCCGGCTCGTTTTCCAGAAATGCTAAAGGGTTGACAGGGAAATCCTGCTGTCAACACTTCAAAATCAGGCAGGTCATGGATAGCAATTTTTCTAATATCTTGATCGGGAATTTCTTGAAAATTATTGAAATATACTTTTCGACAGTTTTCGTCTATTTCACAAGAATATACACAGTCATAACCAACGCTCTCGAAAGCTAATCTAAATCCTCCAATACCAGCAAAAAGATCGATAAATCTGAGTTTTTCGTTTGTCATTGCCAAATTATGACATCAAAGATAGCCAAAGTGAATATATCCTAAATTTTAGCAAATGTTCCGACTTATGCAGCGATAAAAACTGTAGTCTAAATAATTAAGGTTAATATGTCCCCATATAATCAATTTGGAGATACTAGATTAGGTATAATTGAGTAAAAACTCGCACAATTTCGGTTTCAGACTTCTGCGGCTTTTTCTTGCTCAATCTCGGTCTCCAATTCTTGACGTAATTCTTCTAGAGAAGTGGTGGCAGCTGTCTGAGATAATCTTTCTTGTGACCAATTTAAGGACTGAAAAAGTCGTTGAGCGTTAGCTGGAGAGCGCAAAAGATAAACTTCTTCTAATAAAGCGGATAATTCGTCAGCAGCAATCAAGGCCACATCATGATGACCCTGACGTTGGACAATAACGATCGAGTTTCCCAGTTCTACTTGTTCTAAAACCTGAAGAAAATGTTCCTGTGCTTGGGTATAGCTAGTATAGGTGGTGGGGATGGGCAGCATGGTCATTAATCAACTCCGCAGTCAAAAAATTAATCAATGGGTGCGTTAACCAAGAGTAACGCACCCCAAAGAAATTACACCGAAGTTAAGGTTTTCTCCGCGCTAATTTGCGCTTCGGGACTATCCGCTTCCGAGGGAGGGACCACTTGCCAGAATTGACCGAGATAGCTATCCCAATTAGCTAAAATTAACTTACCTTTGGGGCTATTAGTGCGTTCTACATGGGCCTCAATTAAAGATTTTAACTGTTCCGCACCGGCAGCCGTGGCAACCCGTTGAATCTTGACAATTTCGGGGTTGAGTTTCTCCGGTAGGGAGGGATCAAGGATATAAGCTAATCCTCCCGTCATCCCGGCGCCGACGTTGCGACCGACGGAACCAAGCACGACAATTACCCCCCCAGTCATGTATTCACAGAGGTGATCCCCGGCCCCTTCGATAACCGCTTTCGCAGTGGAATTGCGGACAGCAAAGCGTTCACCAGCGCGACCATTAGCGTATAACACCCCACCGGTGGCCCCGTAGAGACAGGTATTACCGATAATAGCGTTATCTTCGGGCTGATAATTGGCGTTTTGGGGCGGTACGATGACAATTTCGCCGCCGTAGATGCCTTTACCCACATAATCGTTAGCTTCTCCCTCTAAATGGAGATTGACACCGGGTAAATTAAATGATCCGAAACTTTGACCAGCCGCACCCTGGAAATTGAGCTTAATTTCGCCTTCAAAGCCGTCATTACCGTATTTTTGGGCAATTACCCCCGCAATTCTCGCCCCGACAGAGCGATCGGTATTGACAATCCTGTAGGTTTTGCTGACGGTTCCCTGTTGCTCGATCGCCTGTTTAATCTCGCTATCGGCTAGAATATCGTCATCGAGGACAGCACCGTTACTATGTACTTCCTCGTGCTGCAACCAAGAGCGATCGCTACGGCCATCGGGTAAATTCAACAAACAATCGAGATTGAGGGATTCTGTCTTAGTTAAACGAGCATCGGAGCGCACTTTTAACAGATCTGCCCGGCCAATCACCTCATTTAAACTGTGATAGCCTAATTTCGCCAATAATTGCCGCGTTTCCTCAGCCACCAAAGTAAAGAAATTGACCACATGAGCGGGAATTCCTGGAAAACGAGTGCGGAGACGTTCCTGCTGGGTAGCGACTCCCACAGGGCAATTATTCGTGTGACAGACGCGGGCCATGATACACCCCTCGGCAATCATGGAAATGGAACCAAAACCGAATTCCTCCGCACCCATGAGAGCAGCCATGAGGATATCCCAACCGGTTTTCAGTCCCCCATCTGCGCGCAAAATCACCCGATGACGCAGTTGATTTTCCATTAACATCCGATGCACTTCCGTCACTCCCAATTCCCAGGGACTACCCGCGTGTTTGATCGAACTTAGGGGTGATGCACCTGTACCACCATCGTGGCCGGAAATCTGGATAATATCAGCGTTAGCTTTGGCAACTCCGGCCGCAATTGTGCCGATACCGATCTCGGCCACTAATTTGACGGAAACTTTGGCCCGGGGGTTAATTTGGTGTAAATCGTAGATTAATTGTGCTAAATCTTCGATCGAGTAGATATCGTGGTGAGGAGGGGGAGAAATCAAAGTTACTCCCGGTTTCGATCGCCGTAACATGGCAATATAGGAACTGACTTTTTTCCCGGGTAATTGACCTCCTTCTCCCGGTTTTGCTCCCTGGGCCATTTTAATCTCTAGCTGTTTTCCACTCATTAAGTATTCGGGAGTGACTCCAAAACGGCCCGAAGCTATCTGTTTAATGGCAGAATTAGCCGTATCACCGTTTTTTAAGCCGTTTAGGTGGGGCATAGTCACGGAATGTCCTTCTGCATCCACATCGCTTAAGCTGGTGTAACGGATCGGATCTTCTCCCCCTTCTCCGGAATTGGACTTACCTCCGATGCGATTCATGGCGATCGCTAGGGTTTCGTGTGCTTCCCGGCCCAAGGCACCGAGGGACATTCCCCCTGTGCAGAAGCGTTGCAGGATACTTTCGATCGATTCTACTGCTTCGAGGGGAATTGAGGCTCGATCGCTGTTAAATTCTAATAAATCGCGTAAAGCGGTGACAGGTCTTTGCTGCAAGATTTGACGATAGGTTTCGTAATGGTCATATCCTTCCCCTTGGGAGTGAGCGGCCACGGCTTTATGGAGTGCTTTCGCCATTTCCGGGGAATTCATGTGGTATTCTCCCCCCGGACGGTAGTTGACAAAACCGTAGTTTTCTAGTTTTTTAGCGGTAAGATTGGGGAAAGCTTTACTGTGGAATGCGATCGCTTCTTGGGCCACCTCAGCAATGCTTAAACCCCCGACGCGACTGGTAGTACCGTTAAAAGCTAGTTTAACTAAATCTGCCGATAATCCGATCGCCTCGAAAATTTGCGCCCCATGGTAGGAAGATAGGAGAGAAATACCCATTTTCGAGAGGATTTTCAGTAATCCCGCTTCTACGGATTTGCGGTAATTAATTAGGGCTTTTTCGAGGCTAATAGCTTCTAATTTGCCGTTTTCCATCAATTTCTGGGTTTTTGGCTCGATCCACCACTGGGCGATCGTTTCTAGGGCCAGATAGGGACAGACTGCGGAAGCACCATAACCAATTAGACAAGCGAAGTGATGGGTACTCCAACATTGGGCCGTGTCGATGACAATCGAAGCTTTTAAACGCAAGTGTGAGCGAATCAGGTGATGATGGACGGCACCAACGGCTAATAAGGGGGGAATATAGCTAGTTTTTTCGTCAATAGGAGCAGTCCTGTCACTGAGAATTAAAATTTCTGCTCCCGATGCTACTTTCTTGGCGGCCTCAGCGCATAAATCAGCGATCGCAGTTTCTAATCCCCCCGGTCCGGTGGTCAGATCATAAAGGGTAGAAAGTTCGGCTGTTTTGTAGCTAGAGGTTTTAACTTTGGCTAATTCCGCATTATTGAGCAGGGGAGAGTCTAATTTCAGTAAATGTGCGTCATCAACCCCTAATTTAAGGATATTACCCCGTCGTCCCAGATACATAGTCAAGGACATGACTAAACTTTCGCGTAAGGGATCGATGGGAGGGTTAGTAACTTGGGCAAAACGTTGTTTAAAGTAATCGTAGAGAAGATGGGGTTTACTGGAGAGGACCGCTAGGGGAGTGTCATCACCCATACAGAAAGTCGGTTCTTTTCCCTGTTCTGCCATGGGAACGATAATCATATCCACATCTTCGGCAGTATAACCGAAAGCGGTTTGCCGGGGAAGGAGATGACTAGGAGCGGGAATGTCTATCGCTGTTTCTTTGTCAATAAAGGTGCGTTGGGATTTCACCCATTCACCGTAGGGATTAGAGCGGGCAATTTCCTGTTTAATCGGCCAATTACGCTTAATTTCGCCTTTTTCCAAGTCCACCGCCATCATTTGACCGGGGCCGAGACGACCTTTTTCGATAATGGTGGTTTCATCGAGGGGAATAGTTCCCGCTTCCGAGGAAACGACGATATAACCGTTGTTAGTAATGCTATAACGGGCCGGTCGCAAACCGTTGCGATCCAAACAAGCGCCGACGATTCCCCCGTCACTGAAGACCAGTAAAGCCGGACCGTCCCAGGGTTCCTGTAAACCGCTATAGTATTCGTAAAAGTCGATAATTTCGGGATAATCCTGTAAATCCGGCTGATTATTGTAGGCCTCCGGCACTAGGATCATAGCTGCTTCTAGGGGACTGCGACCGGTTCTCACCAATAATTCTAGGGCGCTATCGAGGTTATAGGAGTCGCTGTTAGCGGGGTTAACAATGGGAGTCAGGGATTGTAATTCTTCGTGGGTCCAACCTTCCGTTTCTAAAGCGGGTTCCCGGGCCGACATCCAGTTAATATTGCCCAAAAGGGTGTTAATTTCGCCGTTATGACCCAATAAGCGCATCGGTTGAGCGAGGGGCCATTTTGGTTGGGTATTGGTGCTAAAACGTCGGTGATAAATAGCGAATTGACTGCTATAGGCGGGATTTTGCAGGTCTAGATAGAATTCTCGCAGGATTTCGCCCCGTACCATGCCTTTATAGACAATGGTGCGACAGGAAAAGGAACAGAAATAGAAATCATCGGCCAGTTGCTTACCGACTTCAGAACGGGCAATATAGAGTAGGCGATCGAATTGAGAACCGGCTAAATCGGGGGAAGTAACCAGAATTTGCTCGACGTAGGGTTGATTTTCCCTTGCTTGTCTTCCGAGGACTTCGGGACGGACGGGAACAGCGCGCCAACCTAAAATCTTAATATTATATTTATTGACAATTTCTTCGATGTGTGCTTTAGCGTCGGCTCGTTCCCGGTCCGCTTGGGGAAGAAAGACCATCCCCACCCCTAGTCGCTCAGATTCTGGCATATTTAAGCCATTTTCGGCGAACCAAGGAGCGAGGACATCTCTGGGGATAGCGGTCATCATACCGGAACCATCACCGGAATCCTGATCGGCGCTGCAGCCTCCCCGGTGTTCCAAACAACCTAAGGCTAAAAGGGCCTGTTCAATCAGTTGATGGCTGCCAGAACCGCGCACATCGGCAATAAAACCGACTCCGCAAGCGTCCCGTTCCTCTACGAGCCATCGGGGACCCCAATAGGGATCGATTTGGTGTATATTGTCGGTTTTTAGGTTATTTTGTTGCGCCATAGAAGTTATCCTTAGGGTCGTTGTCTAGAAGGGTGGGATAGTTGGTCTGCTGAAAGGGTCAATCTAGAAGAGAATTTTTTTTGATCTTGCCGTTTCGATTGTCGCTGATTTTTCCTAATTTTTGCCTGTTGCCATCTTTATCTTGGCCGGTCTGAGGAATCACAGGTGATCTACCATGATATAGTAGCTCTTAGGAATTGTCATCGAAAATCCCCTAGGCAGGATGGGGGTGAAACATCCTGTTAGGTGTTTGTTTGGGCAGAATATTCTCAGATTATCAATGCTAAGACCCAGATTTAAACCGCAGACACGGGTGTTTTTAGTCCTGAGCCAATATTTTAGTTAAAATTCCTTCTATTCTAGATTCTGCCGCTTTTAAGTTAGACAGTTGGGGATGCTTGGGAGAGCAGACTTTTGTAGTCAGACTTTGGAGAATCGGTCTAAAAAGTATCTTTAGGGACTTGCGTGGGAATAATATCCCAGCCAGAAAATCGCTCTGTAGAAGAATCAGACCAGCCAGATGGCACATTATCAAAGCGCAAGTCCCTTAGCTGCCGGGGCTCTCGAAGGCTCTCCCCCTACTTAGCCTGCATTATTCATGAGAGTAGGGTAAAAAAACCTGAAACCACTACCAGATATAAGTTACAGCGACTTGATCTCAACAACAGTCTATTTTGTCTCTCCGTCACTGGGCTAAATGAGAGAAAATAATGGTTAAAAAAGCAGAAAAAAGGGGACAAAAAACTCTATAATGTTAGGGACAGTAAGAGTTAAAATTTTCGTTGATCATGACTGAGTTTTCTTCTCAACTTT
>NZ_JADBSZ010000030.1:0-19143 GCF_020246425.1 Microcystis sp. M079S1 | reverse complement strand
GACTTGGAAACTATCTCATCAAATTAGTTCCCCCATAGAACCCCCTTGAGCCATCTGGCACACTTTTCTCTTTTTGTCAAATTTTATGTTAAGAAAGATGTGACTAATGGATAGCTTATCAAGGGGGGCAGGGGGGATCGAACTTAAAATCCATTTTTAATTTAATTATAACCCAGCTACTTAAGTGTTATTTTTCGCCTTTATTGTTTAAAGAGGGATGGCGGTTTCTAGGGAAATTTTAAGATTCCTGTTCTCAGAAATCCTATAGTTAAGTTTTTCAAAACCAATAACTTCGCCTTTTTGATTTTTCATTAAAATAACTTCGTCGCCGGTTTCTTCGCAGAGATATTCTGAAGAGCGATCGCCAAACCACACGGTTAAGGTATTGCCCATCGGATCATAATAAACGTTTACTTCTGCCATAAAATTTCCCCTTCTTTAATTGCATCGGTGGGATAAGTGGTAATTAGGAAGCCATCACCATTGAGTTTTCGGATAATGGCACAGAGCCAACGTTTTGGTCGTTGAAGTTTATAAAAAAGATAAACATTAGGGTCACTGCGGCTACGTCGAATTTCATCAGGTTGGCTAAGGGTTTCTTGGACTAATTTTTCTTGTCCTTTCATTATAGGATGTTTTATCTGGGTGATAATCCTAAATCCTTTGAGTATAGGCTACTTATGAAGACAGGCACTCATGCAAGAGGCAAAAGGCAAAAAGGGGAATAAATAATCAGTCTTTAATAACCGGATTTAGTATAACCTATCCCTGCGTCTTCATCGGCCCGCATCCTGTAGGGGCGAAGCATTCGGGCAATAACCTATTGCTGAAACCGTAGATTTTCTATCCGAATGCTTCGCCCGTACTTTTTCAGCACAGAAAACGGGTTTCTCCGAGAAACCCGTTTTCTACTCATGGACACCCCCCTTATCAAGGGGGCAGGGGGGATCGACACCCCCCTTATCAAGGGGGGCAGGGGGGATCAGCACCCCCCTTATCAAGGGGGGCAGGGGGGATCGACACCCCCCTTATCAAGGGGAGCAGGGGGGATCGAACCCAAATAACCAGATTTAGTATAACTCCTAAACTAATACACTTGTACTATAGCTTGCCCCAAAAAATTCCAGAAAAGGGAATGAGGGTAAAAAGGGAAAAAAAGAGAAAAAGGGTTACAGGGTCCTCCCAGCACCGCACACCACCCGAAAACCGTAGCTGAGGTCGCCGACGCGGCGGTAGTAGTTGCAGCGGTAAGCGGAACGGCAGTAATCTGGATTGCTGTACCAAGAACCGCCCCGCAACGGAGAACGATTATCATCCCCATTTTCTATCCAGGCACTGCCATCCCTCGGCGCACCGTCATAGTTATCGTGCCAGGTATCGGCGCACCATTCCCAGACATTACCGTGCATATCGTACAGCCCGAAGGCATTGGGGGGAAATTGTCCCACGGGAGTCGTTTCTTCTCGATATTCTCCCTTCGCTTCCTCGGCGTAGGTTTTGCTGGCATCGTAGTTGGCCAATTCCCCCGTAATGGTTTCCCCAAAGTGAAAGGCGGTTGTTGTCCCCGCTCTACAGGCATATTCCCATTCTGCCTCACTCGGTAGTCGGTATTCCCTTCCCGTTAGTTTCGATAATCTCGCACAAAATTCGACGGCATCGTACCAGTTGACTTGTTCCACGGGTCTATCCCGGCGCGTGGACGATCCCCCCCTATCTTTAAAGTGGGAGGGATCAGGATCAAGGTCTTTTTCTACTTTCAAATCCGTGCGAGAGGCAACTGCTCTCCACTGTGCCTGGGTGATGGGATACTTGCCCATGAAAAAGGTGGAGACAGTAACCTCATGTTGAGGGCGTTCATCCTTAAAACTATCTTTCTCATTTGGCGGTGAACCCATCAGGAAAGTTCCCCCCGGGATAGCGACCATGGTCAGTCTATAGTTTTGATTTTCTTTCCGGTTGCCAACTTCTGGAAGGTTTTCATCGTAAAAATAGGCTTTAACAGGTTTTCTCTCGATAACTTGGCCTGTTTTATTAACCAATACCGTTTCTGCGGTAAAAAGGAAAAGGTTTTCATCGTAGGGAACAATAGCGGCTACTTCGTCTATTAAACGTTTTTGTCGGGTTCCTTCGTCTTCCGAGGAAAGTTGAAGGACATTGCCAACGTGGTTTAAATCCCCTCTAGAATAGGCGGCAATCGTTTTATTAAGCAATAATAAGGGTTCATAATCGGCTAAAGCAGCCGATATATTTTCTAATAAAGCTGTCAATCTCACAAGACGCACTCGGTTATTATTTTTGATAGCTTCTGCTAGTACCTGTTTGATTTCATTGACCGCTTGACTGGGTTTTAGGTAGGCAAGAGCTAACCATTGTTGATTTTGCCAATAAACCGATTGTGAGCAATAATCACCGATTTGTTCCTGAATATAGGTTTGTAACTGATAGGCCAGAGATTTGAGTTCCTCTGGGGTTAATTTTTCTAATAGTAGTTTACGAACATCGGGAGACATTTCATAAAGTTCTCGATCTATTTTGCGGACTAAACTGGACAGTAAAATATCAGCGATCGCATACCAGGGAGCTTGATTATTTTTATCTTGATGTTGACGCAGATAATAAAGTAAATTAGGTGATAAACTAAGGGGAAATGCCGCTCGTTTCGCTAGTTCTCTGGTGTTTAGTTCGTTTTCTTTTTCAAATAATCTTAAACGGCTTTCTGCGCTAAAAAAATCTTCATCCTCATCCCAATTATCCCCTTGTTGAAATTGATTAGGATTAAATGGAAAATGACGGGGTGGGATAGCTTCTTCTTTTAGCCATGTTATCAAGTTTTCCCAGTCCTCTGTGGTTAGTTCAAACATGGAAAAATTGGGTATATCTTCAGCTAAATCAGCAATATCCCAGGCAGTTGTCCCATACCATCGATGATAGGGTAAGGGGTTTAACCATGCGACTCGGCTAAATCTTCGGCTAAATCGTCGGATAAGGGTTTCTGTTGCGCTCAAGCGCTCTTCTACATAACGTTTTCTAGCGGCACCCGCATCACTAAGAATTAGACAACTGGTTACTTCCGGAGAATAGTTAGAGAGAACTTTGGTTAAAGATTGACTTTCCCAACCGTTTTCTTGTCGTAAAACCTCGTCTCTAATCAGATTATCAAAGTAAAAATGGGGAACATTTGCCCAAGTTTGCTTCATTATCCTACCAAATCCTGCAAAGGGAATCATCGAGTCAGAACAATCAATAAAAATAATAATTTCTCGGCGATAAAGTTGTTTCTTTTGGTAAATTATTTGATCAAAAAAGCCTCGTTTAGCCGTTGCCATCACCGTAGCTTTTAGATCCCAAGTTTGTCGAGGACTTTCTAGGGGTAATGGACGCAGTTGCTGCCAACTTTCTTGTAACTTAGCGATGCCAATAGGATAATAATCAGGATTATCTAGGGATGTGATTTTTTTTCGCTTTTCAATAGCTGTGGCAATTTGTGGAAATGAAGTCTCCGGTGCTATTTGTGTATCCCCAGAAGGGGTAATTTCTAATGAGGGAGATTCCCTATCATCCATCGGGTTTATGATTTTGCTAATCGATTCTTCTGGATGGCGAATAGGTGTTTTTTGGGCTATTTCTATATTTATTTCTGGTTGGAATTGTAGCATCTCTGTCCAGGCCTGATCAAACTTTTGTTTTTCTTTCGGGGATTTAACCCATAAAGCTTGACAAAGAAGTTTAATTTTAGGATTGTCTAAGTTGGGATTTTCTTGAATAGCAATATCAGAATCATTGGCGAGTTTTTGAATTAGGTAATTTTCCACCCGATAATATTGTTCAATAGACAGCAGAAATCCTTCTTCGTCTCTGAGTTGATAAAATAGGTCAAGTAGGGGGGATGTCATTGGCTTTTTTAACCTCTTGTTCCATAATCTTGTAAATCGGTACGGCTTTTTAGTAAAACACTAGCGTGGGGTAATTTGTCCTCTTTTAATTTGGCGATAATTTCTTCAGGTTTGTACTTGAGCAACGATTTAAACCAGGCTATTAATTCACTGGTGCTAACTTTTTTTTCTCCTTCAGATTTAGTCTCGTCTTGTGATGTTCTCACTTCCTGAAAACGGTCCACTGCTTTGATGATAACCTCTTGTTCAGCGTCGGTAAACCGTTCGGTTAATATTTTTCTTAATCTTTCTTGGTTGGGTAGCTCAATATAGTGATAAATGCAACGTCTCAGAAAAGCATTGGGTAAGTTTTTTTCTTGATTACTGGTAATGATAATCAGAGGAAAAGCTTGATCATTTGCTTGAATTAAATATCCTGTTTCTTTAATGAAAAAACGACGAGATTCAATGGCTAAAAGTAAATCATTAGGAAAATCTCGATCTGCTTTATCTATTTCATCAATTAATACTACCGATTGTTCTTGCTTATCTTGACTTTGTTTAAATGCTTTACCCAAGGGTTGTAAATCAACCCAATCCTTTGAAGTAGCTGGATTTTTTGGCTCAGAAGAAGATTCTTCTATTTCTTTTTGGCTTAAAATTCCGCTAATTTGAGCAGCTTGTAAACGACCAATATAATCATATTGATAGAGACTATCTTCCGCTTTACTTGTAGATTGAACTATCCACTCATAATATTTTATAGGATTACTTTCCTGACGATAATTAAATTCATAAACTAACGCATGAGCTAGACGACTTTTGCCACATCCCGGCTCACCTTCTAGTAACAAAGGCATTCCCAATTCAATAGCCAAGTTAACAACTTCTATTAACTCATCACCTGCGTCATAGGGATAAATTTTCTGTTGAATCGGTTCATAATAAAGATCCGATTTGGGTTGAATTTTTCCCGTGTAGGTTAAGGATAGTTTTGCCATCTATTTTCCCTCGATAATTGTCCTTGAAATTGTTGATAAAAAGCTTTCAGTGTGTCTTCTATCTTGCCTTGATTGCTATTTTTCCATAATTCCTGCAAGGTAGATTTAAATAAGTCTGTGGTTTCATCCTGTAAGTCACAACCTAACTGAAGTTGTTGAGCAAAAGTAGGAATAATTTCCTGAAAAGACCGTTGTTCAAAGCAAGAGTCAATCTGTAAGCGGTGAATAGGAAATTCTGATAATCTGTCGCTATCTCTCCAATCATTCCCTTCTCCATAATCTAACCAAATCATTAATAAAAAGCCCGGAATGGGACTATTTTGTATTTTACTAGCTTTTTTGGTTAAGTTTTGCCAAAATGAATCAATGTCCTTTAAACGGGAAAAGTCTGCACAATCAATTCCTTCAAAAATCAAACAAAAATTATTAGCTTTTAAATTTTTAATTCCTCCAGAATTATTGAAAAAATGTTCATGAAGACTATAGCTATCCCATTCTTCTTGACCATCTCCTTGAAATTTAAAAACAATAGGTTTAACGGGCAAATTATTAGTGATCAAGATTTCTTTTTCTAAACGACGCAAACACAAAACACGATATTGATGAGGACAAGGCGGAATATAAATAGTGCCTTCTCGTAAAGGTTTAGCAGCTATTGAACTGGTAAATTTTACTAGATTAGTGTAATTAAATTCTGTTAAAATATCATAAATCTTCCCATTATTTGTTCGTTGATTTTTTAGGTTTTGATGATGATTTTGACAACATTCTAAGCTTTCAAAATCTCGGTCTAATACTTCACAATAAGCTTGAACAATATAAGACTGTTTAGCGGTTCGCCCTTTTTTTCCTAGTCCATATTTTTGTTCAGTACAAAACCGCAAACTATCTCCAGATATGCCAATTACCTTTAAAATAGACGAATCTAATAAAAAATTCAGAACCTCATCAAAGGTTAAATGAATTAAATTATCATTAATATCTTCAATTCTGGGTGTATTTATTTTATTTTGAGTAATGTAGTCGCTTTTCTTCTCATTTTCAAATCCTTGAAACTTAGATTTATTTTGTAAGTACAATTTCTTACCCTTTGGTCTTAAAACCTCTTTAGTTGCTCCAGATTGTGGCTGAGATTCTGTCATCCAATCTTTCAAGACATTCAATGGAATGGTATAACTGGAAGTTTTTGTTTGACTACGGTATTCTTCGAGAAATGCCTCAAGTAACCATCGACTTGCTTCTATTAATATTTGCTCTGTTTTCTCCGAAGCACAAGAATAGTCTCCCTCATAAGCATCTTTAGCCTTACGAAGGGTTTCTACATCTTCATCCCATAATCTGATTTCGCCAGACCTTAACATAAATCTCGTCAAACGTCAACCTACCATCTGATCCACTTTTTGATCCCCTTTTGCCAGCATTTGCTGAAAGCATTTTAATCAACTTGTCCTCAAAAAACAAGCCATAAGGCGACAGGAGCAAAATCTATGAATTTCTGGCAAAAACATAAAGCGGACATTGACGTGATTTGCCGCATCATCACCACTTTAGCTGCTTTGGCTAGTTTGGGTGTTCAGGTGGGGGAGTTAAAGATTCCCCAAAGCGAGATTCTTCCCCCTATCCCTGAGGTTCAGGTGGAATTAAATATCAGATGAACGTAGGTTGGGTTGAAGCATGAAACCCAACGCCTGCATGGGTTACGCTACCGCTAACCCATCCTACAAATAATTTTGCCTCCCTACTTAAGACGTATTTAAATCGCTTATTCTTAGATTAGCCGAATCTCCTCCCCCCTTGCCCCCCGATGTCGGGTAGGGTTGGGGGGGTTGCCTCTTGCCTCATCTCAACAGGCAATTTAAATTACGAACAGCTTTTTTCATAAGACTGGACCAAAACGAGGGTGAGTTAATAAGATAACCCACCCTGAAAGAGATTTAGCGATCAACTGACCCCATAATAATATCAATACTGCCTAAAATCGCCATAATATCGGCAACTTTTACCCCTTTGAGGATATGCGGCAGAATTTGAAGATTATTAAAATCGGCGGCCCGAATTTTCCAACGCCAAGGGAAAACATCATCATTACCGACGATAAAGATACCTAATTCCCCTTTACCACTTTCCAAGCGCACATAATGTTCACCTTTAGGAATCTTAAAAGTGGGGGCGACTTTTTTGGCGATATATTGATAGTCAAAATCATTCCAAGCTGATTTTTTCCCTTCTGCCATCCGTTTCGCTTCCAGATTTTCGTAGGGACCACCGGGTAAACCTTTCAGTGCTTGCCGGATAATTTTCACCGATTCGCGCATTTCCCGAATCCGCACCAGATAACGAGCAAAACAATCGCCGGCTGTTTCCCAATGCACTTCCCAGTCAAAATCGTCATAACACTCGTAATGGTCAACTTTTCTTAAATCCCATTTCACCCCGGAAGCGCGTAACATCGGACCAGATAAACCCCAGTTAATCGCTTCGTCTCTGGTAATGCAGCCTATCCCTTCAATACGACGTCGGAAAATCGGGTTATTAGTGATTAATTTCTCGTATTCGTCCACTTTGGGGTCAAAATAGTCACAGAAATCCACGCACTTATCCACCCATCCGTAGGGTAAATCTACCGCCACGCCACCAATACGGAAATAATTATTATTAATTAACCGCATTCCCGTGGCAGCTTCCCAGAGGTCATAAATCATCTCCCGTTCCCGGAAAATGTAGAAAAAGGGAGTTTGTGCGCCTACATCCGCCATAAAGGGGCCTAACCAGAGTAAATGGTTAGCGATGCGGTTGAGTTCCAACATAATCACCCGGATATATTGCGCTCGTTTGGGAACGGCGATATCGGCTAATTTTTCGGGAGCATTGACCGTAATCGCCTCATTAAACATCCCTGCGGCGTAATCCCAACGACTAACGTAGGGAACGTACATGACATTAGTGCGATTTTCGGCAATTTTTTCCATGCCCCGATGAAGATAACCGATTACGGGTTCACAGTCAATCACGTCTTCCCCGTCAAGGGTGACGATTAAGCGCAAAACTCCGTGCATCGAAGGGTGATGGGGTCCCATGTTTAAAACCATGGGTTCTGTTCTCGTTTCAATTTTTGCCATAGGGCTACCGATGATCCCGAAAATCTTTTTAAAGTTATTATAGGTAAACGCTTCGACAATACACAAGGACTATCGGGTATCAGGAGGCGGCTGGCAGGATTTAGGAGGCAGTCACGATGCAACAAGTTACACTGTCAAGCATGAAAATATTCTGATCCTAAATCCAGTTATTAAAAACTGATTATTTATTCCCCCTTTTGCAGGAGTGCCTCTCCTGATATGTAGCCTATACTCAAGGGATTTAGTATTACTTGAGATCTGATTACTCAATCCAAGCTTTTGGGGGGTTCTACCCCCCAAACCCCCCGTTGGGGGCGTGGCGCCGCCCCCAAACCCCCCGCGCATTAGTTTTTCGGTGGGATGCTTACACGCAGCCGCTGACACATCTGTAATGATTTGAGAGTCACTCCCCTTGCAGGAGTGTCTCTGCTGATATGTAGCTTATACTCAACGGATTTAGTATGATCGACGAATTGGCGTTATTTCAGCTTCTATTTTCAAGTCAGTCAGGATTTAGGAGATTATTTTTATTTATTCTCCCCATTTCCCCATTTCCCCACCTCCCCACTTCCCCACTTCCCCACACCCCCACTTCCCCGCTTGATCGAGTACAATAGAGTGTTCAGCAAAAGCGATCAGCTATTAGCTTTGATTAGTCCTTCGGTAAGAATATAAACCAGAGAAAAGAGCCATTAAGAGCGGCAATCAGCTGAAAAAGCTCAAAAACTGAATTTTAGGCTGAAGGCTGACGGTAGCTTGCTGAAAGCTGAATCCCGTTGATAATTTTTTTACTTGAATCACCGTGGTTATCCAAATCGAATCAACTCAAAACTACGAAACTAAAACCCAAGAGATCGCTAGACAACTTTTAGCCGAAACTCGGGAAAAAAAAGGTCTTTGGTCTGCTTTACAGGATCAAATGCGTTGGGATGATAAATTACTCGATTGGGCAATGTCTAACCCCAATTTACGAGTACAATTATTCCGTTTTATTGACTGTTTACCCGCTTTACGCAGTAATGCCGAGATCGCTAATCATCTCCAACAGTACCTCGGTGATGCTTCCGTAGAACTGCCCAGTGCGCTGAAAAGTATCCTCAACTTTAGTGATCCTAACTCCCTACCGGCTCAAACGGCCGCCAGTCTGATCAGTAAATCCGTAGAAACCTTAGCTCGTAAGTATATCGCCGGGGAAGACCTAGAGCAAATTACTCGCACTGTCACCCGTCTGCGGAAGGAAAAAATGGCTTTTACCATAGATCTCCTCGGTGAAGCGGTAATTACTGAAGCGGAAACCCAAGTTTATCTACAAAGTTATCTCGATTTAATGACCCATTTGGCTCAAGAAGCGACCAAATGGAATAAAGTTAGCCAAATTGATGAAGCGGACGGCGACTTACTACCACAAGTGCAGGTTTCTGTCAAGCTAACTGCCTTTTATTCTCAGTTTGATCCCATGGATCCGATTGGTAGTAAGGAAAAAGTTTGCGATCGCATTCGCCTACTGTTGCGACGCGCTCAGGAGTTAGGGGTGGCAGTCCATTTTGATATGGAACAGTACGTTTATAAAAACCTCACCCTGGCTATCCTGAAAGAATTACTCCTAGAAGAAGAATTTCGCAGTCGTACCGATATTGGCATCACCCTACAGGCATATTTAAGAGATTCTGCCCAAGATTTACAAGATTTAATTAATTGGGCCAAAAAGCGCGGTTATCCCCTGACTGTCCGGCTAGTCAAAGGCGCTTACTGGGATCAGGAAACGATTAAATCTCGGCAAAATCATTGGCCACAGCCGGTATATAACGAAAAATCGGCCACAGATGCCAATTATGAACGGATGACGCGGTTATTATTGGAAAATCATCAATATTTATACGCCGCCATCGGTAGTCATAACGTGCGATCGCAAGCCTTGGCCTGTGCGATCGCAGAAAGTTTAGAAATTCCCCGTCGTCGCTTTGAAATGCAGGTATTGTACGGCATGGGCGACCAATTAGCCAAAGCGTTAGTGAAGCGGGGTCATCGGGTGCGGGTTTATTCCCCCTACGGACAACTCTTACCCGGTATGGCCTACCTAATCCGCCGTTTATTAGAAAATACCGCTAATAGTTCCTTCCTAAGGCAAAATTTGGAGGATCGTCCCGTGGAAGATTTAATCGCAGCCCCCCGGGTTTTAGGCAAGGATAACCCGATTATCGCCGGTTTTCCTAATGCCGCCGATACAGATTATGCCAACGAGCAATTGCGAAATAAAGCGAGTCAAGCCCTTACTTTTGTCAAAAATTCCCTCGGTAAGACCTATTTACCCCTAATTAACGGCGAATACGTCGCCACCAATGTTCAAATTAATTCCGTTAATCCCTGTAACCCGCAGGAAATAGTGGGTAAAGTGGGCTTAATTGAGGTGGAACAGGCAGAAAAAGCGATCATAGCGGCGAAACAGGCTTTTCCCGCGTGGAAACGCACTCCAGTGGCTAAAAGAGCCGAAATACTGCGAAAAGCGGCGGATTTGATGGAAGCGCGACGACACGAGTTATCGGCCTGGATTTGTTTGGAAGTGGGCAAAGTTATCCAACAGGCGGATCCGGAAGTGTCAGAAGCGATCGATTTTTGCCGTTATTACGCCTCCGAGATGGAAAGACTGGATTTAGGGCATAATTTCGACGTAGCAGGTGAGAATAATCGTTATTCCTACCAACCCCGGGGTATTGCTTTAGTGATTTCTCCCTGGAATTTCCCCCTAGCCATTGCGGTGGGGATGACAGTAGCAGCTTTAGTAGCCGGTAACTGTACGCTATTGAAACCTGCCGAGACTTCTTCGGTAATTACGGCGAAATTTGCCGAGATTCTCCTAGAAGCGGGTATTCCTGCCGGAGTCTTCCAATATATCCCGGGTAAAGGTTCGCAAGTGGGGGCGCATTTGGTTAGCCATCCCGATGTTCACCTAATCGCCTTCACCGGTTCACGAGAAGTGGGCTGTCGCATCTATACAGATGCCTCCATCGTGCAAAAGGGTCAAAAACACCTAAAACGAGTTATCGCCGAAATGGGCGGCAAAAATGCCCTAATTGTCGATGAGAGTGCCGATTTAGATCAGGCCGTTGTCGGTGCGGTTAAGTCCGCTTTTGGCTACACCGGCCAGAAATGTTCGGCCTGTTCGCGGATAATCGTTCTGGAAAGCGTCTATGATAGCTTTGTTGATCGCTTTGTCGAGGCTACCAAGTCCCTCAATATCGGGCCGACGGATTTACCGAGTACGGAAGTAGGACCGGTTATCGACGAGAAAGCTCAAGCAAGAATTCGGGAATACATCGAAACTGGTAAAAAAGAGGCAGAATTGGCTCTAGAAATGCCAATTCCAGAAGTGGGTTACTTCGTCAGTCCCACCGTCTTTAAAAATGTTCCCCCTGATGCGGTAATAGCGATGGAGGAAATTTTTGGTCCAGTGGTGGCGATTATCAAAGTGAGCAATTTCGAGGAAGCTTTAGCTGTAGCTAACGGAACCGACTATGCTTTAACCGGTGGCTTATATTCTCGCACTCCTGCCCATATTAACCGAGCTATGCAGGAATTTGAAGTGGGAAACCTCTATATTAACCGGGGAATCACTGGCGCGATTGTCTCCCGTCAACCCTTCGGGGGTTTCAAGATGTCGGGGGTAGGTTCCAAGGCTGGGGGTCCCGATTATCTGCTGCAATTCCTCGAACCTCGTCACATCAGCGAGAATATTCAACGTCAGGGATTTGCACCGATTGAAGGGGCCGATTAAGCAATTTATAGCTAGGGTTTGCGGCAAAAAGTTTGTTGGTGGGGTTAGGAGTCAGTATTCTCCGAGTCAGTATTCTCCGAGTCAGGAGTCAGGAGTCAGGAGTCAGGAGTCAGGAGTCAGGAGTCATAATAAATCCAGTTATTAAAAACTGATTATTTATTCTCCGTTTTGCCTTCTGCATGAGTAGAAAACGGGTTTCTCGGAGAAACCCGTTTTCTGTGCGTTACTCAGGAATCAGGAGTCGGTCGTCAGGAGACTATTGTTATTTGTTTTCCCTTCTCCCTGCTCCCTTCCCCCCACTTCCCTATCTCCCCACTCCCCTATCTCCCCCCGCAACGCGCACGAAGTGGTCTCCCCACTGTCCTAGACTTTTTAAACAGGATTTAGTATGACAGGGGACTCCCCAGCTGTTGTCTTTCCTAGCTGATTTCTTGGCTGTCAACCTACTGCTATATACTTAAGTTGAGAATTGCCTCAGCCTATCAAGAAAAGACTATGACGATTGAAACCGTTGCCACAAAACCCTTTAGTGACCAGAAACCGGGGACTTCTGGATTGCGAAAATCCGTTCCCGTTTTTCAACAACCCCATTATCTGGAAAATTTTATTCAAGCTATCTTCAATACTTTAGACGGTATCGAGGGTCAAACCCTAGTTGTCGGTGGAGATGGTCGTTATTATAACCGTCAAGCTATTCAAACTATCCTGAAAATCGCCGCCGCTAACGGTATCGGTAGAATACTCGTGGGAACCGATGGTATTGTCTCCACTCCCGCTATTTCTGGGTTAATTCGCGAAAATAACGCTTTTGGCGGTATTGTTCTCTCCGCTAGTCATAACCCCGGCGGTCCGGAGGGCGATTTTGGCATTAAGTACAATATTACTAACGGCGGACCGGCCCCGGAAAATATCACCGATGCAATTTATGCCGAGACTAAGGTGATTAGCAGTTATAAAATCCTCTCAGGGGCCGATATTAATCTCGATCGCCCCAGTTCCTTTAAACTGGGAACTATGGATGTGGAAGTGATCGATGCGGTTACTCCCTACGTCAAAATGATGGAAAAGATTTTTGATTTCGATCGCATTCAAGCCCTACTCACTTCTGGTAAGTTTAAAATGTGCATGGATTCTCTCCATGCGGTGACGGGTCCCTACGCTTATGCCATATTTGAACAGCGTTTAGGCGCGCCCAAAGGTACAGTATTAAATGGTATTCCCCTAGAGGATTTTGGTGGTGGTCATCCCGATCCTAACCTAGTCTATGCCCATGATCTGGTAGAAATTCTCTTCGGTCAAGATGCACCCGATTTTGGGGCTGCTTCCGATGGAGATGGCGATCGCAATATGATCCTCGGTCGGAATTTTTTTGTCACCCCTAGTGATAGTTTAGCTGTACTAACTGCCAACGCTCATCTAGTACCGGGCTATCAAAATGGTATCACGGGAGTGGCGCGATCGATGCCCACCAGTGCGGCGGCCGATCGAGTAGCGGCTAAACTGGGAATTGACTGTTATGAAACTCCTACCGGTTGGAAATTCTTCGGTAATTTGTTAGATGCGGGGAAAGCAACCCTTTGCGGGGAGGAAAGTTTCGGCACGGGTTCCAATCATATTCGCGAAAAAGATGGTTTATGGGCGGTTCTTTTCTGGTTAAATATTTTGGCAGTTAAAGGGGAATCTGTAGAGGAAATTGTTCGCAGTCATTGGCAAGAATTCGGTCGTAATTTCTATTCTCGTCATGATTATGAAGAAGTCGCCTTAGAACCGGCAAAAGAGATGATGGCACGTCTCCAGAAGTTGGTTTTAGACCTTAAGGGTCAACAATTTGGTAACTATGAAGTGGAATATGCCGATGATTTTAGCTATACGGATCCCGTGGATGGTAGTGTGAGTAAAAATCAAGGCATTCGCATTGGTTTTACCGATGGTTCTCGGATTATTTATCGTCTATCGGGTACGGGAACTAAAGGAGCAACTCTCCGGGTTTATCTAGAAAGTTATGAACCGGATGCGAGTAAACACGATATCGACACCCAAAAGGCCCTACAACCCTTAATTGATTTAGCCGAAGAAATCGGTCAAATTCGTCAATCTACCGGACGGGAACAACCCACGGTTATTACCTAAAATCTAGGGATCAGCTATCAGTTTTTATCGGGGAAATTTTTGACCTGCTCATCACTAATTAGGGTTTGCGGCAAAAAGTTTTTCGTGGGGGTAGGGTGTGGGGTGTGGGGTGTGGGGTGTAGGGTTTTACCGATTTTGAGGGGGTCAACTACCTAATTTTCAGGGAAAAAGTCCCAGAATTTTCCCCCCCATCACTCCCAGATCTGGTACTTTTTGAGGGAAAAAAAGTCTAAAAGTCTTATCCAACAAGGTTTTTAGATTTATTCAGCAAACCTTAATTACTTTCAGTAATTGCTTTGTGGTACAATTTCTGAATTCCCGTCACTAATTTATCTAACATCGATCGATGGCTATCATGAGTCGGATCGAAACTCTGCACTTTGGTTAATAATTTCGCTTCCTGTATATCCACGTCGTCATCGCTATAGATTAAAGTGCTAATCGATGCTAGTAGATCTTGATAGATTTCTGGACTAGGATTATCGCCTAAATAGGACTCTAACCATCGATAACATTCACCGGTTTTAACTGGTTTTAGTTCCGATAATAGTGGTTTTATCTCCGGATCATCATCAAGTTTTTCCCTTACAGCTACCTGTCGTAAATAATTTCTTTCTGATGGTTGAATGACACCATCAATCCAAGCAACACCGATGAGAATTTTCAGTAATTGTTTATTTTTCATCTCACACTTCCTTGACTAACTTAGCCATAAAAAAACCGTCTTGATTATGCCGATGGGGTAACACTTCGATCGCTCCCGTTTCTGTATAGTATTCTGAGACGCATGAATTAGAGTCAGGAGTGGCCATTTTCCAATCGGGATGAGCGGCTAAAAACTGCTCGATCACTCTTTCATTTTCTAACGGATCCAGAGTACAGGTGGCATAAACTAAGATTCCCTTCGGTTTTACCCAAGTGGCAGCCGAGGCTAAAAGTTCCCCCTGTCGTTTGGCTAGTACGGGTAAATTTTCGGGTGTTTGTCGCCAACGTATATCAGGACGCTTGTGCAGGGTTCCCAGTCCTGAACAGGGAGCATCGATTAGTACACGATCGGCGATGCCGTGCCACTGGGGACGATCGCGACTATCCCCTAGATGTATTTCGATCGCTTTTAAGTCTAATCTTTTAATATTGGCTTCTAACTGTCGTAAACGGGATGCCGTTTGATCACAGGCTAATATTCTACCCCGATCGCCCATTAATTCGGCAATATGAGTGGTTTTTCCCCCCGGTGCCGCGCAAGCGTCGATAATTGTCTCTCCGGGCTGGGGATCGAGTAGATAAGTGACTAATTGGGCGCTAATATCCTGTAGAGTGTAATTTCCGGCTCGAAATCCCTCTAAACGCTCAATATTGCCTAAACCAGAGGTTAAACGGCAAGCTAGAGGTAACTTAAGATGATTAAAAGTTATATTGGCTGATTCTAACTCATTTTCTAGGGCTTCTCGGCTAGTTTTCAGGGGATTAATCCTAATATCGAGGTCAGGAGAGCGATTAAACCATTGACACAGTTGTTCCGTTTCCGTAACACCAAAGCGATCTAACCACAATTGCACCAACCAATCGGGGAAACTGTGGAGAATACCCAATCTAGAAGCGGTATTTTCCGGTAAAAGTAAAGGATCGTCGCCATTAGCAGTTAAACGGAGATATTGCCGCAGCATTCCGTTAACCACCGCCGCTAATTTGCCTAAATGACTGATTTTAGTTAATTCTACCGCCGTATTCACCGCCGCCGATGGGGGAATCTGGGATAGATAACGCAGTTGATAAAGACCAATATGAAGAATTCGCCGTAAATCCGGGGGTTGCTGGGCCGCGGTTTTTTTCCCCAGGCGATCGAGCAGCGCATCCAAAGTTCTTTGTCGGCGCACTATACCATAAACAATCTCCGTTGTCAAGGCTTTGTCAAGACAATTTAAGGAACTAGCGGACAAATGGCGATCAAGAGCGCGATCGGGATAGGCGGAGGAGCGATCGATATCGCGTAAAATCAGCAAAGCCAGCTGACGAGCATTATTCATGCAGTTTCTAGACGATTGCGGAGGAATTGGCGTAAAATAGTCAGTGCCGGAATGGGGATTTCGTGGCCCATATTTAACTCGTGATATTCGACGTTAACCCCCAAACCAAGCAGTAAATCTCTGGCTTGACGAGCAGCAGCGATAGGAACGACGGGATCCTGCTTACCATGAACAATTAAGACATTTTGGGGACCTTGGGGATGGGGTTCACCGTGCAGATAACCACTCAGGGAACCCAATCCCGCCAAGGGTAAAGATAAACCCACATCCAGCGTCATCGCTCCCCCTTGGGAAAAACCAGTCAAAAAAGTCCGCTCTAGGGGAATACCGGTAGTTGCTTCTAGGGAAATAATCCAATCCTGCAACTGTTGACGACTAGCGACTAAACCTTGATAATCGGAGGTTTCTAGCGCATACCAGGCGCGTCCCCCCGGCACTTGGGGATGATCGAAGGGAGCATTGGGAAACAAAAATTGACAATCAGCCAGATCCAACATCGATGCAAGGGGGGCCAGATCCATGGCATCTGCACCCCAACCGTGCAGCATGATCACTAGATAGCGAGCGGGATTTTCCGGGGAAGGGGGAATGACAATCGGGTTAAAAGACAGAGTTTTTTCCTCGCAATTCTCTTTTTTCTCTATTCTATAGCGATTTTCCCCAGGGTGAGATGGGTGTTGGGGAGTCTTTTCAGTGATCAGTGATCAGTGAAAAGAAAACTCCGATTACTACCCCCGTCCTCTCTCGGAGAAGGTTTGAGGATGAGGACAATTAACCAGAGTTGCCACTACTTTGGAAAAATGGTCTTAGTCGTTGTTGTCAGCAACTACTAAAATTAATTAATATATCCGCCCCTCACCGTCAAGCTAAAACTAGAGAGAATGATCTGGCTATTATCACCCACCCCAGCCTTGAGCCGGTGAAAATGCGGGCTAATTGGGAATTTTTCGGCAAAAAAGTGATCTACACCTGTTAACAGGCAATTTATCCCTCGAATGAGCTACAATTATCGGTTAAACGTGGTTAATAGCGAGCAGATGCGTCGCATCGAAGGGGCGATTTTTGCCTCCGGTATGCCTGTGGCCGCTTTGATGGAAAAGGCAGCCCTGTTAACGGCACAACAGCTTAAAAAGTCCTATTCTTTGGCTGATTTCCCCAAAATCGGCGTTATCGTCGGACCAGGCCACAATGGCGGCGATGCTCTCGTAATTGCTAGAGAATTACATCTCGCCGGTTATCAAGTATCTCTTTTTTGTCCGATCGCCAAACTCAAGGATTTAACAGCACAACAGGCTAATTATGTCAAGCATTTAGGCTTAATTTTTCAGGAAACTTTAGAATCTTTAGAGGATTGTCAGTTAATTATCGATGGTCTTTTCGGTTTTGGTTTAGAAAGGACTTTATCGGGAGAGATTGCCGAATTAGTCGATAAAATTAATAGTTGGCAAAAACTGGTAATTAGTATCGATATTGCTTCGGGAATTCACACCGACACCGGAGAGGTTTTAGGCACGGCAATTAAAGCCACTCATACCTTTTGTTTGGGACTCTGGAAGCGAGCTTTTTTACAAGATTTGGCCTTACCTTATCTAGGTAAAGTGGAGTTAATTGACATAGGAATTAGCCCCCTTGACCTAGAAACAATTCTACAAGATTCACCGCCAATTCTGAGGGTTAATCCCGATCTAATTCGCCCTTATTTACCTTTACCCCGCCCTCTACTTACCCATAAATATCAGCAGGGACATTTATTAATTATCTGTGGTTCTCGTCGTTATGCAGGGGGGGCAATTCTTGCCGGATTAGGAGCGCGAGGTAGTGGTGTGGGAATGCTTTCGATTGCCGTTCCTGCTGCCCTTAAATCTTTATTAATTAGTCATTTACCAGAAGCATTAATTATCGATTGTCCCGAAACTACCACGGGAGCTATTGCCGAACTTCCCCTAGAATTAAATAATTATCATGTCCTCGCCTGTGGTCCTGGATTAACCACAGAAAATACCGCTATTATCGAACAGGTTTTAGATAGTGATAAACCGATTATACTCGATGCCGATGCTTTAAATATTTTGGCTCAATTCGGTATAGAAAAATTATCATCTCGCCAGAATAAGACAATTTTAACGCCTCATTGGGGAGAATTTAAACGCTTATTTCCTAACTTATCAGGTTCTCAAGATAGGATTAATATCACTCAAAAAGCATCCCAACAAAGTGGTGCAATTGTTTTATTAAAAGGAGCCAGAACTATAATCGCCTCGCCGGAAGGGAAAATGTATATAATCCCCGAAAGTACCTCCGCTTTAGCGCGAGGTGGTAGTGGTGATGTCCTAACAGGATTAATCGGCGGATTCTTAACCCAAATGCCGGATAATTCCCCGGAAGCAACCGCATTAGCGGCTTATTTACACGCTCAAGCCGGCATTTTAGCGGCCAAAGAAAGGACAGAATTAGGAGTAGATGGAGTAACTTTAGCTAATTATTTATTTGCTGCCCTTAAAGATTTAAATTAAACTCCGAGGGGAAACACACGCAACCCGAAAACCGAGTAAAATAGATCGGGGATTAAGTAGGTAGGTGTTAAAAATTGTCAGATTTCCCCCCTTATCAAGGGGGGATTAAGGGAGTATCAGAATTGATAATTTTTACTGTATCTAACATTAAAATATCTTTCATAATACCCACCAAACCTAAGAGAGCCAAAATAAGTAGTCGTGCAAAATAAATTTCCTAGTGAAGAAAGGCAAAAGGCAAGAGGCAAGAGGCAAAGAGGGGGTTAGATATGTGTAATTAATTTTGCTTAGGTACTTATTATTAATAGCATAAATGTACTGTATTTAAACTGAGTATGACCATTTTAGTACAAATGCTCGGACTGCCTTAACCTAGCTCCGGCGCTCCCTTCTCCGCTGCAGTCTTAAGGACTAATTTAGATAGTCGGCATTTGAGATAAAACATAAGGAATGTTAACCAAAACCACTTAACGTTAAGGAATTTTGATAAGTTGGAGATTGAACGAATCCGCGTCAGTCCCCACCCTCAGCAACGCACCGGTGGGGAAGGAAAGCGCGGCAATTGAGGGGGGTGGTGATTCGGTAGTAGTGATGGCGGCTTAATCCTTTGCTTTGCTGTGCATTGTAGTCATGGATAAAATACCAAAGGGCTCCCCAACGTGATTCTCCATTTTTTTAGAGAAAGATAGACTCTCTCTCACCAGCCGAG
>NZ_JADBSZ010000003.1:0-3100 GCF_020246425.1 Microcystis sp. M079S1 | reverse complement strand
CTGATCACCCTAAGTAGGGGGAGAGCCTTCGAGAGCCCCCTTCCTCTTAGGGACTTGCGCTTTGATAATATGCCATCTGGCTGGTCTGATTCTTCTACAGAGCGATTTCCTGGCTGGGATATTATTCCCACGCAAGTCCCTTAGGGTTAGGAGTCAGTCCCGATGAAAAAATTTTCACCCCCACAGATGAAAGAGGTTTCCTTCCCTACACCCCACACCCTACACCCTACACCCACTTTCAAGTCAGTAGCAGGTAAGCTGTACTGGATTTAAACTGAGTAGGGGAAATTTTAGTACAAATGCTCGAACTGGCAACTCCGGTGCTCCGGTGCAGTCTTAAGGAGTAATTTAGATAGTCAACAGCTTAATTATACTGCGGAAATCAGGCAATGGTTTCAGAAAATTTGGCAAGTTTAGGTTGGAAAAATAAACAATGAAGTAAAGTTCTTAGAGTTTCGTTATGGTGGTAAAATTGGTTGATGGCTAAAAAGTTTTTATTTGATTCGATACATCTATGACCGAGTTATTTGCTAGTGCAGCAGGCCGACATTTGTAAGATGCCAAAATTTTGCTGTCTAAAAACCTTTGTGACCATGCCATTTACCTAGCTGGTTATGTAGTAGAATGCGCTTTTAAGCTTTTAGTAGAACAGTATTTTGCCAACAACGATGCGGCCAGAAAATTTGGGCATAATCTCCAGGAATTAGAAGGTAAAGCGAGGGAAAGATTAGGAATTATATATCCTCGTTTAGAGCAACATTTACCAGTTTCTCTCATCCAGGAACTGTCCTAGGAGAAAATCACCCAGAAAGAAGATATTATCAATCTGGATATTGTCGCTAGATTTTGATCGCTTTCTCTTGATCGTTTCAATCCCTAATAGGGTTTAAGATTAATTGGAACTGGGTAAACTCAAATCTAGACAGTTAAATCAAAAAGTTTCAATCCCTAATAGGGTTTAAGATTAATTGGAACATTATAGACTCAAGTAATCCCTATGGCCGTCCACGCGTTTCAATCCCTAATAGGGTTTAAGATTAATTGGAACTTCTAGTAAAGAATTAGAAAACTGAATTTCTGTTTGTTTCAATCCCTAATAGGGTTTAAGATTAATTGTAACTAGTAAGTTTATCCCCTTGAGGAGCTATTGCCTTGTTTCAATCCCTAATAGGGTTTAAGATTAATTGGAACCCTTGCCAATATTCGACTAAAAGCTATTGGGATAGTTTCAATCCCTAATAGGGTTTAAGATTAATTGGAACGCTTTTGTATTATCCCCTACGATGGGATTTGTGGTTTCAATCCCTAATAGGGTTTAAGATTAATTGGAACAATCATGATTCCCACAATCGGCTTAATGATCGGGCTTCAATCCCTAATAGGGTTTAAGATTAATTGGAACTCGTATTCCCACAAATTTGTGGGCATGGTTGCGAGAGTTTCAATCCCTAATAGGGTTTAAGATTAATTGGAACCTTAATCCTCCGATGTGAAATAAGCGATCATAGAGGTTTCAATCCCTAATAGGGTTTAAGATTAATTGGAACCTTGAAAAAGCTGGCCGAGCAGCTTCAGGATTATGGCGCGTTTCAATCCCTAATAGGGTTTAAGATTAATTGGAACTTGTGAGCGCCCGCAGTTAGCGGCGGTTGATCCTGTTTCAATCCCTAATAGGGTTTAAGATTAATTGGAACCAAGCATCAATAAGTAAGCCTGTAAAAAAGCTTCGTTTCAATCCCTAATAGGGTTTAAGATTAATTGGAACCGTCGGGCATAGTTTTATATTTATATGCTTCTCGTTTCAATCCCTAATAGGGTTTAAGATTAATTGGAACTTGGGGATCGACTACGATCAACTCTCCTCGTGCAGGTTTCAATCCCTAATAGGGTTTAAGATTAATTGGAACTTGATGAGCCTCCATAAGCTACGGTGTAAGTCCAGTGTTTCAATCCCTAATAGGGTTTAAGATTAATTGGAACAGTAAAAATAGAGGCTTTTATACAAAATCTCTCTTTGTTTCAATCCCTAATAGGGTTTAAGATTAATTGGAACATTTTCCCTAATTACATTAGTGATCGTATTCTCGTTTCAATCCCTAATAGGGTTTAAGATTAATTGGAACATACCAAGTCACAGGCTAAAGAACTTGATCACGAGTTTCAATCCCTAATAGGGTTTAAGATTAATTGGAACGATTCTTGTTTTTAGGATTTCCGCAAAAAAAAACAGTTTCAATCCCTAATAGGGTTTAAGATTAATTGGAACAAGGTCTTCTCTAGCTGTTGATTTTCCTCAAGAGTTTCAATCCCTAATAGGGTTTAAGATTAATTGGAACGACGGTAAAGAAGGGCTTTACTGTCTGTCATCTAAGTTTCAATCCCTAATAGGGTTTAAGATTAATTGGAACCATATTATGTATGGTGCTTATAAAAATATTCGCAGGTTTCAATCCCTAATAGGGTTTAAGATTAATTGGAACAATAATCGTTTTCTAAGCGATTAACCCAATGGCTGTTTCAATCCCTAATAGGGTTTAAGATTAATTGGAACGGGTGATTCACTGGTGATTCACTTTCGGGGTGATTGTTTCAATCCCTAATAGGGTTTAAGATTAATTGGAACTCTAAATTAGGAAGATTAAGTTTAATATGAGCGATGTTTCAATCCCTAATAGGGTTTAAGATTAATTGGAACCCTCTCGGCGTACTTCCTCTAAGACTACTCCCAAAGTTTCAATCCCTAATAGGGTTTAAGATTAATTGGAACAATTTGGGCAATTGTGGGAGTTGCCCCCCCACTTGGGTTTCAATCCCTAATAGGGTTTAAGATTAATTGGAACTTACTCATGATCAGGAGGAGACGCGGGAAATGATTGGTTTCAATCCCTAATAGGGTTTAAGATTAATTGGAACTTTCGCAGTAATTACCGATATGATCACTACGCTTTGTTTCAATCCCTGGCTCTTCGTTACTTGTTATGGTTCGATAGGGGGGCATAAATCGACTAAATCCTTATCTGGCAAGAGACTTAATTGATTAGTTCGCTCTAGAGCAAAAACAATTGACAAAAATCGCTAAATGCCTTTCTATATAAGGGTT
>NZ_JADBSZ010000299.1:0-25019 GCF_020246425.1 Microcystis sp. M079S1 | reverse complement strand
TTAAATCAACATCGGCTTTGATGTACTCAAAGTAAATATCGGTAATTGGATAGATTTTGGTTAGTTCGGAAACGACTCGAAGTTCAAGTTGACGATTAGCTCTGATTGAGGGAGCTAATTTTCCTTGTTTTCTATTTGAAAATCGTTTTTGTCGATGCGCTCTTAGATTAAAAGAAAGTTGGCGGTTAATCCGTCTTTCTCTACGTCCTCTTCGCATTAAGCGCCGATTGTCCATGCGCTCTCTTACTCGCTTAAAAGGAAGTTCTAAGTGAGCCTTCCAAAGAGTAAAAAGAGAGGATTGAACGCCAATTCCAGAGAATAATTTACCCGGGTCAATACCAATGGCAATCGGTTGGGTTTTGTTATCGGAAGGTTCATCGGTTAGCTGGACATAGAAAATACCTAAGTCGTTGAATTTACCGATAGCTTTTCCTTCCCTAATCCACCGTCTAGCCCGACTGGGTTTGGTGGGCATTAACGGTTTTCCGTCTTTTGAGATAACAGGAACTCTTGCCATGGAGATAATCCTTAAGAGTAAAGTTAAAGTCCCTTCCCGCAACACAATCAAGATGTCTTGTCTAACAACGCCTTACCAATAAAGCTTAGAGGGAATCCGAACTAGGGAAGTATTCGGAGGTCTGGGCCAGATTGTGTCTCGATGCGGTAGTCTCTACTTGCGTCGCCTAAATTGGTCTAGGTAAGCCCCGTCCCTTTTAGGGTGGGGTTAGTGACAGGCGGTTAGCGATCAAAAGGACGACGACGTTGCAGAAATTCGGGGATATCTAATCCCGCCGGTTTTGGTGGTTCGGGAGTCGGGGCCGGACTGGGTGCGGGGGCATTGATCACCACCTTGCTACTGGTGGGACGAGAGGGGGAATCGCCGGAAAAACCGGTGGCAATGACGGTAATTCTGACTTCTCCCTGCATTTTCTCGTCAATTACTGCCCCGAAGATGATATTAGCGTTGGGATCCACCACTTCATAGATAATTTCGGCGGCGGCATTGACTTCGTGTAGGGTTAGATCTTGACCGCCGGTGATGTTAAAGACTACGCCTTTCGCACCTTCGATCGAGGATTCCAGTAACGGCGAGGAAATAGCAGCGATCGCTCCTTCCTTCGCCCGAGATTTTCCGGAACCGATGCCGATGCCCATTAGGGCCGAACCCGCATCGGCCATCACTGCCCGCACATCGGCGAAATCCACATTCACCAGACCGGGGATAGTGATAATGTCCGAGATCCCCTGTACCCCTTGTCGCAGCACATCATCAGCGACGCGAAAAGCCTCCTGTAGGGGAGTGTCGGCGGGTATTACCTGTAATAACTGGTTATTGGGGATAATAATCAGGGTATCGACCCGACTTTGTAAACCACCCACCCCTTCATCGGCCTGATTAGTGCGACGACGACCCTCGAAGGTAAAGGGACGAGTCACAACTCCCACGGTCAAACAGCCGATTTCTTTGGCAATTTCGGCCACAATTGGAGCAGCCCCCGTTCCCGTACCGCCGCCCATGCCGGCGGTAATAAAGACTAGATCGGTTCCTTCCAATGCTTGGGCGATTTCATCCCGAGATTCTTCCGCCGCTTTCTGTCCGATCGCCGGATTGCCACCTGCCCCTAGGCCGCGGGTTAATTTTGTCCCGATTTGTAACCTCTGGGGGGCGGAGGAGTGGGCCAGGGCCTGGGCATCGGTGTTAATTGCCCAAAATTCGATTCCGGTCACGCCACTGGCGATCATGCGGTTAACGGCGTTACAGCCCCCACCGCCGACCCCGATCACCTTGATCTTGGCGACATTGCTTGGCACGATGCGATTACTACGACTTTCTTCTCGGGGTGTCATCTGTGATTCATGGGGGCGAGTAAATAATACTCCAGCATTATTCTGAGAGTAATGATTATCTTCGCTCATAGCTGAACTGGCATAATCGTTACTGTTCAGATTGGGATAGGTGGGAACGATTTCATTAATCGATGTCATTGGAATTGGAACACTCTTAGTACAAGATTCTGTTATTGATTTGATGAATTAGAGATGCAATGTTAACACTATCACTAATATTATGTCGGTTCCAGTATCTACATTATCAGTTTCTGGTTCAGAAAATCATAATTTGGGGTTTTTGGCAATACACAAGGGGAATAATTGCAGTTATTTACTGATCAATTCCAGTTAATCCCTACCAGTTGCCGTTACTTTGGCAACGATAGGGGCTGGCTGCGGTTTTAATTGTACAGTGGGAGCATCGGGATTGCTGAGGTCAATGTAGAGAATTCGCGCTAGAGGTATCTTGGATGACAATTGCCGCGATTGTACGAGAGCGGTTAATTTTTCGGGCAATCTATCTTTATAAAAACCTAAATAGACCTGTCCCAGTTCAGTTTTTAGTACAAGATTACTAGGATTGCGCCAATCGATGGCGGTAACTTGAATCGATAAGTTATCAACTAAGGGATAAATTTTTTGCCACTGTTGTTGATATTGTCGGTCGTAACCAAGCACTTCTAGGCTAGGTAATTGGGTTTTGGGCAGAGTTCGACCATAATAGTTTTGAGGAATTATCGTTCCGGAGGCATCTAAAAAACCTTGCTGTTGATGAGAACGCCAACGGGCAACAGGTTTTCTTTCTTGAATAGAAACAATCACTTTCGGGGGTAATAATTGCCGCTCGATCTTAACGTCGGCAATAGCGGGAATAGCCGCTAATTTTTCTCGCAATTGATGGGTAGGTAATTCCCAGAGAGACAGAGGATAGCTTAATTTTAGCCAAGCACGAATCGACTCGGGCGACATTAATTCCGTGCCTGCGATTTCCACCTGTCCGGCCTTGGTAATTGTCCAATAGGGTGAAGTCATCCCCCAAGCTAATCCCGTCGCTAAACCACTAACCACCAGAAAGCGACCCAAGGCTTGCCACACCTTCGATCGCCTTTGGTGGCGCAGGTTTTGTCGTTTTTGTTCTAGGGAGAGGGAAGAAAGGATTTGATCACTCATAGGGAAAATCCAGGACAGTTTTGCTGTTATCTTAGGTCGCAAGGTGGGCTGCTGGCAACTCGATCGCTACTCAAATAACCAGTTTGACAAAGAAAGAGATAATAAATGTTATAACAGTAGTAGTCTACAGGCGTTCTTTTGTCTGTCTCCAGGAAACCTAAACGCTCCTTTTTGCCAAGATATTTCGACGGTCAGCCAGAAAGAGCGTTCTGGCAAGAACAGCCTAATTTATCCGAAAATTACCTATGGTTATCAACAAACGCGGACTTGTTCTCGGTGCTACAGCAGTGGTCCTGTCTACCGTCGCCGTCACGGGGGCGGGATTCCGTCTCTCCCAAAGTCAAGCTTTTTTTCAGGAAAGTCCCAAGGAAACCGTTGATGAGGTTTGGCAGATCATCAACCGCACTTATTTAGATGGCACTTTTAATCAATCGGACTGGAACGCCATCCGCAATCAGTATTTAAATCGTTCCTACAAAAATCAAGAGGAAGCATACACCGCTATCCGCGAGATGTTGAAAACTCTCAATGATCCCTATACCCGTTTTATGGATCCCAAAGAGTTTAACAATATGAAGATCGATACATCGGGAGAATTGACCGGGGTAGGGATTCAACTGACCAAAGATGAGAAAACCAAGCAGTTAGTCGTGGTTTCACCCATTGAAGATACTCCCGCTTCTAAAGCTGGTGTGCTGCCTAAAGATGTGATTATTTCTATCGATGGTAAATCTACCGAAGGCATGGAACTGGAGCAAGCGGTGAGCATGATCCGCGGCAAAGTGGGGACAAGCGTTAAGATCACGATTCAACGGGGTGAGGAGAAGAAAGAATTGACTCTTACCCGGGCCAAAATTGAAATTCACCCGGTGCGCGCCCACACGGAAAACACCCCGATCGGTAAAATCGGTTATATCCGTCTTAATCAATTTAGCGCCCAAGCTAGTGGCGATATGAGTCAAGCGATTCGCGAATTGGAAACCGAAGAGGTGAAAGGTTATATTCTCGATCTGCGTTCTAACCCCGGCGGTTTACTCTACGCCAGCATCGAAATCGCTCGGATGTGGATACCTGATGGTTTAATTGTCTCTACGGTCGATCGCAAAGGGGTGACGGAACGTCAACGGGCCAATAATCAAGCTTTGACTAATAAACCGCTGGTTGTCCTCGTCGATGGTGGTTCCGCCAGTGCCAGTGAAATTCTCTCCGGGGCTTTACAGGATCATGATCGGGCGGTTATTGTCGGTACGAAAACCTTTGGTAAGGGATTAGTGCAATCGGTACGCAGTCTCAGTGACGGTTCGGGATTAGCGGTGACAATTGCCAAGTATCTCACCCCCAGCGGACGCGACATCAATAAAGATGGTATTCATCCCGATGTGGAGTCGGAACTGAGCGAGGAAGATCGCAAAAATCTTCAACAGGAACGGGATCGGGTGGGAACCTTCCAGGATCCTCAATTCAAGAAGGGTTTTGAAATCTTGGAAAAAGAAATCACTGAAGGCAAGAAAACACCCACCAATACTGCTAAACAATAGGTTGACATTTGCCCGCTCGAATTAAACCCACCCGACTGGCGATCGCGTCTCCCCGCTCGGCAAAGGGACCCCAGTATTGACCATTGACTGGGGTTTTTCCATTTTCTAGGGCTATAATCTGACAAATTCCCGTATTTTCCTGGACAATGTACCAGTTTTGTGCGGTATTATCCATAGATTTTTCTCCTTATACCCCAAACCCTAGGGTTGATTCATAGTAGGGTTGATTCATGAATCAACCCTACCCCACACCCCAAACCCCACACCCCAAACCCCACACCCCACACCCCACACCCCACACCCTACACCCCACACCCCAAACCCCACACCCCACACCCTGCCCCCACGAAAAACTTTTTGCCGCAATCCCGAAGTAAAAAATTTTTAGAAACTTCTTGACAAAACCAGGGAGATAAATGCTAATATTAAAAAGGTCTGTCCAATGGGGATTAGCCAAGCGGTAAGGCAGCGGGTTTTGGTCCCGCCATTTCCTAGGTTCGAATCCTAGATCCCCAGTTTAAGATTTTTTATTCCCAGTCCGCCAATGATTGAGAATATCCTCGATCAAAGCTTCCTTTAGCCAAATACGACCGATAAGCGCCAGGGGAACCGCCAGAAATAGCCCTAAAAAGCCAAAAATCGAGGCGAAAAACAACTGGGCCAACAGAGTAAAAGCGGGTAAGAGCCTGAGCGACCGCACTGTTAAAATGGGCAGCGGTGAATGACGGTCGAAATATTGAATTAACAGATAAATACTGCTGTAGAGTAGTAAAACCGCCCAGGGTTGCCAGGGAGCTTCCAGAAGGGCGATAGAAAAGGGTAAAATCGTGCTTAAAACCGGCCCGAGGTTGGGGATAAAGGTGAGAAATCCTGCGAGAATAGATTGGGAAAAAGCGAGGGGAATGCCGATCAGGGATAGACCCAGGCAACTGCACAAGGTCATAATCAACATATGACAGAAAATCCCTTTCAGCCAAGCTTTTAAATCTAGATCGCATTGTTCTAGGATCGATCGTACCCGAGAACGGTAGAAAGCGGGAAATAAACGCAGAAAACAACGGTGGTAAGCGGCAGGATCGGCGAGAATCATCAAGCTCAGGGCAACAATTAGCAGTAAGCTGAGGATAATGCCGAAAGTACCGTAAAAAATGATCAAACCCCGGCCAGCAATTTGGTTAATCAGGGGTTGTAATTGAGCGAGCAGAGTTTTAAAGTCCGGTAAGACACTGGCCAGACTAGGATCGAGATAATCCTCAAGACTATGGACTTGTCCCCAGAGTCTTTCTATAGCTTGGGGCAATAAACTAAATAATTGGCGAAATTGTTGGACTAAAGCGGGTATAATCCCCACAAAAATACCGATAATACCAATAAAGAAGCCAAAAAGAGTGATAATTAGGGCGTAGGAACGCTTGAGGTGATGACGCTGCCACCAAGTCACAGCCAAATTTAAAATCTGAGCCAGAAGAATCGCCATCAATAATAATAAGAGAATCTGTCGAATTTGCCAGAGAATCAACAGACAAAAGACTAACAGAACTAAACCGAGGCTGCTGCCAAAAGTCATGATGAGTAAGGAGAAAAATTCCTAATCAGTTATTGTCCGTCTCCAGAGGGCAAAAACCGTGAGCAGAAAAGGAGTAAAAACCAGAATTAAAGTGTTAAGAGGACTGGGAGCGAGCGATAATAAAGGGGCAAGATATTTAATTCCCAGGGAAATTAAAGCCGATATCAAGATTATTTTTATAATAAAGCCGCTCATAGATCAATGTTTAGGTGACACAAGCACTATCTTATCCCTGAAGAGGGTAAAAATTGGTGAAAATGTGGAAATCATCCCCCATCGGTTTTATTAATACTATAACTAACTCCCTACTGGCTGCTCCCCACTTTGCCAGATCGTTTAAACAGGATTGAGTCTCAGTGGTGGGTGGCAGTGAAAAGAAAATAAGTAGGGAGGCACAATTATTTGTAGGATGGGTTAGCGGTAGCGTAACATGAGCGGGCGTTGGGTTTCATGCTTCAACCCAACCTACGTTCATCTTATATTTAATTCCACCCACCTACTTAAGCGATGGTTAATCTATTGGAAAAAATTAGCAGCAACAATAACTAGATATTTTGGTTGATTGATGGTGATGAACCAAAAAGATGGCGTTTTTTTGGCTATTTTCTTCATAAATTCACTTGCCCAAGTTAAAAAAAGATATAAAACGGCAAGAATTGAGCTTGCTGACAATAATAACATTTTTCAGGAATGTGGTCGAAGTGGCTAGATTTTCTGGGCGAGGTCGGTTCAGAGGGAACGGGAAAGTATGAGACAATAGAAGGGGCTTAGTCAATTGACTAGAGATATTCATTGCTAGGATTTAAGACTTGGGGGCAAGGATGAATCTCGATGGCCAACAAGATTTACCCTGTCCACCGCCGCTGTCGTGCCGTCAACAATCACCGTGATCACTTTAACTCTTTTACACCCCAGTCAACCCACGCCCCTACAACATTGGCAATTTGACAACGATCAATCAACCATTCTTATCGGCAGGGCGCTGGATAATCATGTAGTTCTCTATAGTGCTGTGGTTTCGAGGCGGCACTTAGAAATCCACCGTAATGATAGCAATGATTGGGAATTGGAAAATTTAGGGGCAAATGGGACGTTTCTCAATGGCAAACCGCTCGAGAAAACCGCCGTCGTCGATGGTATGGTGGTTCGTTTAGCCACCTCTGGCCCGCAAATTCAAATTCGTCTCATCGATGAGGACGAGCAACCAAAATTAATCCTCAAACCCCTAGAGGCTCCTTTGGCGGGCGACCAAATCCACCCAGAAAAGGATACTATGGCCAACTAGAAAATATTAAATTTTTATAAAGTTTTTTCAATTTCCCTAGCAAAATGTAAAAATAGATACAGAATAAGAAATAAAATCTTCTAACTTGTTGTCCCTAAATAGAGACAACAAGAGAGATTGAAGTCACTTTAAAGCATTGCAGGGAGTCAGTGATATGATGTTAGCCTATCGAGGAGTTAAGTACGAAAGGGATTCTCTCCCCTTGGAGATGAAGACCGGAGATATCGGCGGTAAATACCGAGGTCAAGACTGGAATCACCATTATCCTCGCCATATGCTCCAATTAGAACCGAAACTGCATCGTCAGTATCGTGGAGTTGCCTACAGCACCCGTCCTCATCTTGCTGGGCAAGTCACCCCAAACACTTGTCCGTTGCCCGTTGTCAAACCCCCTGTTGTTGTCCAAGAGGAAACCCTTTCTAGCATCCATCTGAACAATATTCGTCGTCGTCTGGAACGTCGTTTACAAATCGCTCAAGAGAATGGTGACGAAACCCTCGTTAATCTCTTGAAAAAAGAATCCCAAGACTTAGCCTTAAACTGCTAGATTAGCGGTTTTTCCCCACTTTCCCCTCGGTTCTGCCGGGGGGAATGTTTTTGGGCGCAAAAATGCCCAAATCTTCCCCTCGCTCACTCCCAGGGCCGGCACTTTTTGATTTTAAAAAAGCCTCAAGATATTATCCAACAAGATTTTTAGATTTTTTCAGCCAACCCTAGTTAGGAGCTTACAAGCTTTTAATTATATTAGGTCGAGGTCTATTTTAGTTCGGGTTCGGATTGGGGCGTTGTATCATTTCCACAACATTTTTGATACCTTGGATAAAAGTTTGAAAACTACGGGATTTATTTTCAGTTAGGGAAAGATGGGGGGCAATCTGTTTAGACTGGGTTCCTGCATAATACTCTTTCACTAGCTTTTTTAATTCTTGTTTGGCCGAGTTAAGCAGGTCCGGTTCTCTGTATTTACTTTTATTTTGTTTTTGTCCGAGACTATTTAAATTATACGCCTTGGCCACCGCTGCTAAATCTCCCAGAAACCAAGATTCTAATTCATGGCAAATAATCCGAATTAAGACTTGAGCATCACTGGCATTTTGACAAATTTCCCCTAGGTCTTTTTTGAGTTTTTGACAGTCGTGGGAATCCTGAACGTGAACAATAATAAATTTGGTATTGGGACTAGATTTATTGAAAGCTTTGAGTTTTATAGGAATAGATTTTGCTAGGTCTTGTTTGCCTTGATGACTAATACATATATAGCTGATTTCTGGGGGAATAAGTTTAGGCAAAAGTTCTTCTAACACATTTTTTATAGATGACTCTTCTAGCAAAAATACGATATCATAGTTCATTAGGGTTCTACTCCTTCAAACCAGCCTTGATTCCAAAGATAGCCGGGTAAATCGCCTGCCGCTACTAAGTTTTTGAGGATTTCGCTATCGGCAGCCCTATGGATTTGGGTGATACCTTGGCATTTAATTAGCCAGAAAATACTAGCTAGTGGAACCGCATTGAGAAAATCGGGGGAGTGGCTAGAAACAAATACCTGACCCCCCTGATCGCTATAGTGGGCGAATTCTTCGGCTAGTTCTTTTAATAAAGTAGGATAAAGTTGGTTTTCTGGTTCTTCGACACAGAGTAGGGGATGAGGATTGGGATCGAATAGTAATATTAAATAAGCGAACATTTTCATAGTCCCGTCAGAAACATAGCGATCAATAAAAGGGTCTTTAAAGGCCTGATCTTGAAAACGTAAAATCAAGCGACCGTCTTCGGTTTCTTTGGCTTCCACAGAGGAAATACCCGGAACTCGTTGTTTCATTTTTTCGAGAATTTGCTGAAAAATTTTGGGATATTGTTGATAAATATATTGAGCAACTGTAGCTATATTGTCGCCAGTAGGGGATAAGTGTTCAGCATAAGATATTTCTTTACTTCCTCTAGCTTCGCTAATATGAAAGTCAGAAACGTGCCAATTTTCAATCAGAGAACGAAAGGCTGTAGCGGCTTTAAAACGTTGAAATTGTCCTAATCCTTTGATTGCTAGTATATCGTTAGATTCTAGCTGTTGTTCTTCTCGATCGAGTTCTTTATCCGGTTTACTAAAATCTTCTTCGTTGGTGATAGCATATCCTTGACCAAGTTGAAAATCTAAAAAATGAAAAGGTTTACCGTGTTCACCCCGTTTATAGCGAAGTATTTCGCGTTTGATAACAGGGCGATTTTTGTTTTGTCCAATTATGATTTGATAAGTAACCAGACGTTCTGTATCTAAGATTTTCATGCGAAATTGCATCTCGATTTCAATATCTTCCTGTTCTTGACCTCTAGTGATAATTTCTCTATAACCGCCGCGAATTTGTAAAGCTTGGCGAATGTTGTTTTTGAGGGCATCTCGCAGAAAACCAAAAATATCAAATAGAGTAGATTTTCCCGTGCCGTTAGCTCCAATAATCACACAAAAAGGGGGAATATTTCTTATGTGTATATTTTTAAACATACGATAGTTTTTTATTTTAATAGAAACAATTTTCATGATATAATCGAGCCGTTATAGTTTTTTTGATTATACGATTGATCATGTGAAGATTGATCAATTAGTCAAAAAAGCCAGAGATTAGGTTCTCTTGGACATGGGGGGATAAATCAACTAGAAACTAGAGAGGCAAGCTCAACAATGACAGAATCCCGTCTGAGCGTCACCAGACTCGACACAAGTTGGACAAAATAGCGTAAATTGTCTATAAATTTGTTCAACGACTTAAATTAGTACAAATGTTTGACTGTATTATCATCGGTGCGGGACCAGCAGGAGCGACGGCGGGTTATCATCTAGCTAAAAAGGGACGATCGATCCTGATCCTCGATAAAGCGAAATTACCCCGTTATAAACCCTGTGGTGGTGGGGTATCCCCAGCAATTAAGCAGTGGTTTGATTTTGATTTTACCCCCGTGATCGAGAATACCGTCACGCAAGTGGAGTTTACTTGGAAACAGGGGGATGCCGTCACCACTAAGTTAAATATGCTAGAACCGATGTGGATGGTACAAAGGGATCATTTCGATGATTTTTTAGGTCAACAGGCGATCGCAGTCGGGGCAACCATCCAAGATAACAGCGAAGTTACCCAGATCAAATTCGTCCAAGATCACTGGCAAGTTACCACATCCCAAGGAACATTTTCAGGTAAATATCTGATTGCTGCCGATGGTGTTAAGGGTAATACCAGTCGCTGGTTGGGATTACCGGCGAAAAACGAAGCGATCGGGGCTACTCTGGAAATTACTAACGCAGAAGCGACTATTCCACCCCAAAAAGCTTTTTTTGATTTTGGTTCCCTAAAAAATGGTTATATCTGGGCTTTTCCCAAGTCTAATGGTTACACAATTAGCGGTGCTTGTTTTAAGGGCAGCATCAAATCCGAGGAGCTAAAAAAACAACTGTTAAATTATGCCCGTCAAAAGGGCTGGAATTTAGAGGATTATCGCTATAGTGAGTATGCTTTAGCCCTTTGGAACGGAAATCAACCGCTACACGCCCAAAATGCCCTAATTACAGGAGAAGCGGCGGGTATTCTCGATCCTCTCATCGGTGAGGGTATCCGTCCGGCAATTTTGACGGGAGTTAAGGCAGCCGAGGCGATTGATCGAGCTTTAGCCGGAGATAATCAGGCTTTAGCGGGCTATAGTCGGATAATTCGGGAAGAATGGGGGGAAGATATGGCTTTAGCGGCCAAATTAGCCGGTTTATTCTATCAATTTACCCAAATCGCCTACAATATCGCCGTTAAACGCCCGATCGCCGGTCAACTGATGGGACGTATTCTCGTGGGAGATTTAAAATACCGGGATGTTACGGAACAAGCGATGCAACAATTGAAAAAGCTTTTACTGCCCGGATTCGGTTGGTGATAACACCTCGCGCACCAGGGTGGGGGTGACTCGATCGCTAATGGTGACTTGGCCGATCGCCGTTGGTAAAATAAATCTAACTTGGCCATCTTTAACCTTTTTATCGGCAGTGAGAGCATTTACCATCTCATCGGCATTTAAAGGCGGAATATGGGTTTCTAAGGCGGCTTTTTCGATTAGATCGGTTTGACGTTGATTTTCCCCGGCGGTCCACATTCCCAGTTTAACAGCGATCGCTCCTGCCGCCACCATCCCCAGGGCCACCGCTTCCCCGTGGTTAACGCTAGTATATCCCGTTAAACTTTCAATGCCGTGGGCGATCGTGTGACCATAGTTTAAGATCGCCCGCAAACCCGCTTCTTTTTCGTCTTTGCTTACCACATCTGCTTTAGCTTGGCAAGACTTTGTAATAATTGTTTGCAATAGCTCGCCATCGATCTGAGAAAAACTGGCTAAGTTGTCCGAGTCTTCTAACTGTTGAAATAACTCAGCATCCCAAATTACACCGTATTTAATCACTTCTGCCATTCCTGCCCGAAATTCTCGCACGGGTAGAGTTTTAAGCACCCTAGGATCGATCAGAACTAATTTCGGTTGATAAAACGCCCCGATCAGATTTTTGCCCTGGGGATGATTAACACCAGTTTTACCCCCGATGGAAGCATCTACCATGGCTAACAGGGTGGTGGGAACCTGGACAAAATTAACGCCCCGTAACCATGTGGCTGCCGCAAATCCCGTCATATCCCCGATTACACCACCACCGAGGGCAACCATAGTCGAGGAACGTTCCAGCCGGTGAGCGAGGGCGCTATCATAAACTTGGGCGATCGAATCGAGGGTTTTATAATTTTCGCCGGCGGGGATCAGATGAGTAAAAACGGCAAATCCCGCTTTTTCTAGGGAATTAACGGCTTTATGTCCGTAATAGTCAAAAATTTCGGGATTAGAAACCAATAAAACCTTTTTACCTAAGCTTAACCGGCTCATTTCTCCACCGAGATTAGCTAAACTGCCCTTCTCGATCAGAATATTATAGGAGCGATCGGGTAAATTAACGGGAATACAAATAGCCATAGGGTGTGGGGTGATGTTTCAGTGATCAGTGATCAGTAAACAGTAAACAGTAATCAGTAAACAGTGATCAGTAAACAGTGAAAAGACAGTGGGAAACTGCCATTTAATGCTGCTCACTTAATACATACTGCTCACTGAAAACTTAAATCTGATGACTGATAACTGATAACTGATAACTGAGTCGGTTATTGGCGCAGCTTAGTCAACTCTAACAGCAGACGAGAGGATAAAAAACAGATAAAGCTCTCTCCCAGAAAGAGACTTAATTGCCCACTGTCAGCGATCAAGTCTGTGGATAATTGTAGGGGAACTAGGCCGCGGACTAGGGCAAAAGCTGCTACTGTACCATCTTTGAGATGGGGATTATCATCGTTACGGACGACATAACGATAGGTGACACCGAAGAGAAATCCGCTAATTATCGCCCCGGATATCTTGACAAAAGTGCCAATTACTGTGAGCGATTCCCCTAACAATAGTCGATCAACAATTAAAAATAGCAGATAGGGAACCAGGAAAGCCAGAGCCGAGATACTCCCCACCTGTATGGATTCGATTCTTTCCTTGAGCGTAATTTGCACGATCGCCTCTCTAAAACGGAGTCACTGATGAAGTATTATCGAAAATTTGGGTTGAAAACCTCGCCCTTTAGGGCGACTTTATGTTAGCATTAAATTGAGTCGTTGACTTTGGGAACGCAGGAAACAAGCGACACTCCGTAATCCCTAAATCTCTAACCATCACTGGTACAAAAGCTTTCATCGTAAGTCCACATGGTAAGAGCGAAAAACAATTAAATACTGTGGGACACACAGAAATTTACGCTTGGGGAGTAGTCTTTAAGAGTGCTTACCTTGTAGGTGTAGTCGGACTAGACATGAAACTGTAAGACCAAAATTAGCTTTGCTAGTAGCGGCAAGATTCAGCCCAAGAATCTCCGCACTTTTAGGGCGGAGAGTGTCAACTCCTAAGTATTTCGTTTAACAAAGGCAATTATGGATATTTTGACACTTGGTTGGGTTAGCATTCTCGCCCTGTTCACTTGGTCGATCGCCATGGTGGTTTGGGGTCGTAACGGTTTCTAGGTAATCTATAGATACCATGGAAACATCCTTGATTCTCAACACTCTCTTTCTAGTCGCCTTAATTCTCCTCGTTATCGTTAGTGGGGGCATTCTCTACCTGACGACTACAGAATGGCGTGATCGCCGTCGTCAAGATGGCGATAAAAAATTAGGAAAATAATCCTGAACAGGTGTACTTAATTACGCCTGTTTTTCCTTTACTATGATTAAAATACTGCACTTATCGGATATTCACATGGGGAGCGGTTTTTCCCATGGACGTTTAAATCCAAAAACGGGATTAAACACGCGTTTAGAGGATTTTATGGGCAGTTTAAGCCTCTGTATCGATCGGGCTATTGCCTCCCCTGTGGATCTAGTGCTTTTTGGGGGAGATGCCTTTCCCGATGCCACTCCCCCTCCTTTTGTCCACGAAGCTTTTGCCAGTCAATTCCGTCGTCTTGCCGATGCTAATATCCCGACGGTGTTATTAGTGGGTAATCACGATCAACATTCTCAGGGTAATGGCGGTGTCAGTCTCTCCATCTATCGTACCCTAGCGGTGCCGGGGTTTATTGTTGGCGATCGCCTGACCACCCATCGCATCACCACCCGCAATGGCGATATCCAAGTCATTACTTTACCTTGGTTAACCCGGGCCACTCTCTTAACCCGTCCCGAAACCGAGGGTTTATCCTTGAGTGGGGTAAATGAATTGTTAATTAACCGTTTGGAACCGGTTTTAGAAGGAGAAATTCGCCAATTAGATACAAGTTTACCAACAGTTTTATTAGCCCATTTAATGGCCGATCGAGCTAGTTTAGGAGCAGAAAGATTTTTAGCGGTTGGTAAAGGTTTTACCGTACCTTTATCGCTGCTAAATCGTCCACAATTCGAGTACGTTGCCCTCGGTCATGTTCACAAACATCAAAATCTTAATCCTAGCAATGATCCGCCCATTGTCTATCCGGGCAGCATCGATCGAGTGGATTTTAGCGAGGAAAAAGAAGATAAGGGCTATGTTTTAATAGAAGTGGCTAAAGGAGAGGTTAAATGGGAATTTTGTCCTTTACCCGTGCGTCCTTTCCGTTCGATCGAAGTGGATGTTTCTGAGGCAGAAAACCCCCAAAAAGAATTGCTGAAAGCTCTCAAAAAACACGATATTCAGGAAGCAGTTATCCGCTTAGTTTATAAAATTCGCAGTGAACAATTAGAACTAATCAACACCAATCAGCTTGACGAAGCGTTAAAAACTGCCCATAGTTATAGTATTCGGGCGGAGTTAATTAGTCAATTAACCCGTCCCCGTTTACCGGAATTAGGGGTGGGTAATCAATTAGATCCGATGGAAGCGTTAAAAGCTTATATCGATAATAAGACAGATTTGCGCGATATTGTCGATGATATGTTAGAGGCAGCCCAGCTTTTATTAAATCAACAGCCAGAAATTTGGCTAGAGGAAGAAACCTCGATTTAGCTATCAGTTATCAGTTATAAGTTATCAGTTATCAGTTGTCGGTTATCAGTTATCAGTTCACTGATTACTGTTTACTGTTTACTGATCACTGATAACTGAAACATCTTCCCTATCCCTGTTTAAACAAGCCATGAGTTTATGTCTTAATCCCGATTGTCTATATAACAATGATCCTACAGATAAATTCTGTCAAAAATGTCGCTTTCAATTATTACTAAAAGATCGTTATCGTGCTATAAAATTAATTGGTCAAGGAGGTTTCGGTAAAACTTTTCAAGCAATTGATGAGGATAAACCTTCTAAACCTTATTGTGTGATTAAACAATTTTTTCCTAGCACTCAAGGCAGTAATGCTCTCAAGAAAGCGGCGGAATTATTTAAAGAAGAAGCGATTAGTTTAGATAATCTCGGTCAACACCCACAAATTCCCTCCCTCTATGCCTATTTTACCAGCAATGATGGGCGACAATATCTTGTGCAAGAATATATTGAGGGAGAAAATCTAGAACAAGAATTACAAAGCGAGGGAGTTTTCAATGAGGAAAAGATCAAACATCTTTTATTAGAAATTTTGCCAATTCTTGATTTTATCCATGCTAAAAGAGTCATTCATCGGGATATTAAACCAGCTAATATAATTAGGAGACGCAGCGATAATAAAATAATTTTAGTTGATTTCGGGGCCTCTAAATTTATCACTATTGCTAATCTTTCCCTGACAGGAACAGTGATCGGTTCGGCGGGATATATCGCCCCAGAACAAAGCAATGGCAAAGCGATTAATAGCAGTGATTTATATAGTTTGGGAGTCACTTGTATCTATTTATTAACGGGAATATCTCCCTTTGAATTATTCGATGTGAGTGAACATGAATGGGTATGGAGACAGCACCTGATTAATAATCCTGTTAGTGTTGAATTAGGTAAAATTTTAGATAAATTAATTGAATTTGGCACCAAAAAACGTTATCAATCAGCCAGGGAAGTCCTGCAAGAGTTAGCAGTAAAATTAGCCTTCGTGATTCCGCCAAAACCCCGATCACAGAATACAATTCAAGAAACGGTTTTGCCAGTTTTTCCAGCCGCCACCAGGGAGGAAATTAACCTCAAAAGTGCCAAGGAAATTGATTACACTAACCTACGGGATTTCTTAGCGCAAGAAAAATGGCAAGAAGCAGATCAAGAAACGGCTAATCTCTTCTTAAAAGTTGCCGATCGAACTAAAGAAAAATATCTTAAGATAGAAGACATAGATAACTTTCCCTGTGAAGATTTAGCCACTATCAATCAACTCTGGTTAAAATATAGTCAGGGAAAATTCGGTATATCTGTTCAGAAAAGAATCTATGAAAGTTTGGGAGGAAGCAGCAATTATGATCAACAAAAATGGAACGCTTTTGGAACAAAAGTCGGTTGGCGAGTTAATAACAAGTGGTTATACTACGATCAAATTACTTTCTCTCTCAAAGCACCCTGGGGACATCTCCCCACCCTTGTGTGGGGTGTGGGGGGTGGGATAATTCTTTTTTCTCGTCTGGAAACCTGTGCCATGGACGTAGTTTCTAACAGGGGATAAATTGACTTAAAAACTTTTCTGGAGAATTAAACAATTTCTCCCTTCGGCAGTGCGGATATATTGTAAAGTATCAGTAAGAGAACGCATAAAAATTAATCCTCGATCGCTTTCCATTTCCAAAGGTGCGAGGGGACGTTGTTGTAGAGAATCAAGTTTTGCTTGCAGATCAAAAGATTGACCGTGATCCCATATTCTTATTTCTAGAGAATGGGACTTTAAAGTTAATTCTAGATCGATCGGTGTGGTCGGTGGTAAATGTTGGTGAGCGTAACGGACAGCATTAGTAAATCCTTCTGCTAAAGCCACCTTACACTGCCAAAGCACCGAGTCAGGTAGAAAAGAGCGGCCGTGGGATTCAAACCATTGTAGGACTGGGATTAAAGCTGCCAATTCCGTCTGGACTTGTAGATGGAATTGGAGGGGGGAAGAAGGGGAATTTAAGACTTCAGAAGGCACCACTGTTTTTTTGAAAGAGAATCAAAATTGTTTTAAAAATCAGTTGTAGATCGTAGCCTAAACTCCAATTTTCTTGATAGCGCAAATCTAGTTGAATTACCTCTTCAAAATTACTCACCCGAGAGCGACCATTCACCTGCCATTCTCCCGTCATACCCGGTTTTACATCTAAACGTTGCCATTGGGGAACATCGTAGCGTTCCACCTCATCGGGTGTGGGGGGACGAGTGCCGACAAGACTCATTTCACCGGTGATCACATTCCAAAACTGGGGCAATTCGTCTAAACTGGTGCGACGTAAAAATTTTCCTACCCGGGTAATCCGGGGATCATTTTTATTCTTAAAAAAAGCTCCCTGCGCTTGATTGGGGATTTTATCCTTGAGTGCTTCTGCATCCACACACATGGAACGAAACTTGAGAATTTTAAATTCCTTTCCCAACCAACCGCAGCGGGTTTGACTGAAAAAAATTGGCCCTGGACTGTCTAACTTAATAGCGATAGCAATGGGGACAAAAATAACCCCCGTGATTAATAAACCCACGATCCCACCAACAATGTCAAGACCGCGCTTTAACCAACTGCGAATCGAGGGATGGGTTTCCGGTAGATGGTTTTCAGTGGGAGTAAAGCAGTTTTCTTGGGGTGCTAGGGGGGAGGTTTGGAAAGTGAATAATTGATCTAGTCCCGTAATCGACAAAACCCCCATCACTGGGGGATGGACGTTAGCCAGCACTAACTCGATATTTTCTGCCCTGGCCGCTTTGAGATTATGGACTAAAGCACCCACACCACTACTATCCATAAATTGAGTGGCATTCAGATCAAGAATGACTTTTTCGGGAGTGGGTGTTTGGGCGATGAGATGGTGAAACAGATCCTTGAACTGTACTGCTTCCAAGACAGTCAAGCGATCCGGCATCCGCAAAACCGGATACTCCATCGGAATGATCAGAAAACGTGTTTCAGGAATTTGGGAAGTCATCGACACAAAGAGGTGGTTTGATAGATGAACAAGGCCTGATGACCCACTTAAATGTTTACTACACTTTTCCCCAAATACCAATGGGTAATGTCACAGATTATCTGTAATTATCGGCTAACGAATCTCACCTAGGGGCGGACGGCCTTGGGTTTGGGATTTCGCTTTCGCCGCACTCTTCCTTAGGGCATCTAAACGGGTCTCATAACGCTTACGCAGACGACGGTTAGGTGTTTGTTCGATTAGGGTTTTAAAGGCACTGCCTAGGCTCTTGTAGGCGTTGGGGAGAGAATAACCGAAACGGGTGGCTAGGGCGATCGCTTTTTCATCGGCTTCGATCGCTTCTTTGAGAATTTTATCGCCATTATTTTTGCGCCAGAGACGATAACCGGAAATCCCACATAATCCCATAGCCAAAAGCAATAATAACCCGTCCTGTACCCATAATTCCCCCACTGCACCACCTAAGCCAATAGCGAGGGCGGCCATTTCCCAGCCTTCCCGGGGAATACTATCATTTTGAATCCTGGCGACTTCATGCCAAAAGAGCAAATTACGCTGATCGATGGCTAAATTTTCCCATTTGGCTAAATCTATCTGAATTTCTACCTCATCTCTGCCAATTTCTTCACAACGGATCAGGGGGGGATTAACCTCTGTGGAACCTTCTACCGTTACCCAACTTTGTAATTCTGGAGGTAGTAGGGTTTTTAGGCGCCGAAGTTCGCTCATTTCGGCTCGTGCAGAGGAGGCCGCATAAGATGTCATAGATTTTTTACCTATTCTCTACCAATGACGATGATTTCTATTTTCGATCATAGCGGTCTTTTTTGTGATCTTGGCAGCTTTTGGCCCTAGAGAGCATTTTCAGTGATCAGTAAACAGTGATGGAAGTGGGAAGTGGGGAAGTGGGGAAGTGGGGGAGTGGGGAAGTGGGAAGTGGGGAAGTGGGGAAGTGGGAAGAAACAATCCATAACTGGGTTTTTAAAGTTCGATTGGGAGTCAATCATACTATTAAAAACGGATTGGGTATTATTGGCAAAATATAGACTGTAACTTTTGCTGACTAATGCTCAAATATATCTTTGTATTGCTGTAAATCTAAAGCGGTGAAGATGGGGATACAACTAAAGCATTTTTGGGCTAATTCCCATCTTTCTTCTCTTTGCAGCATCACAACTAATTTATCTCGCACTGACAGTAAATAGCGCACATCGTTAGCAGCATAACTCAGTTGTTGTGGGGTGAGATTAGCGGCATTTCCCCAATCAGAACTCTGAGCGGTTTTGTCTAATTCTATGCCTTCCAATTCCTGCACGAGACTTTTTAAACCGTGACTGCTGGTATAAGTCCGAGCCAGTTTACTGGCGATTTTGGTACAGAAAATCGGTTTAGTGGCAATGCCGAAAGTATGGGATAATTGAGCCACATCAAAACGGGCGAAATGAAAGACTTTTTCTATCCGCTCATCTTCCATGACCTTTTTGAGATTAGGAGCCTCTGTTTGCCCCCTAAAAACCCGAATGGCAGTGACAAAACCACTGGGATCACAGAGTTGAATTAAACACAGTCGATCGCGCCCCGGTATTAATCCCATAGTTTCTGTATCTACAGCGATCGAATTAACCCCTAGATAACGGGATAATAGGTCATCGCTTAAATCTCGATCGCACACTTGAAAATTGTCTAAGTTCATATAGTTAGAAGATAGGAGAGCTTTTTTCAGTTATCAGTTATCAGTTATCAGTTATCAGTAAACAGTTATCAGTAAACAGTCAGCAATTCTCAGTTTTAGACACAGCAAGCCTTTTAGGGATTTAAAGAACATTTTAAAGGGGGATTTTTGGCGCAACTTTGGGTGTACTATCACGTCACAAGCCTGAAGACTTGTGAAATGAAATTCGCCACCCCATTGAATTTTACCCCGTATTATGCGAACTAACTCCCAAAAGCCTTGCTACAGGGCAAATTTAGAATTGCTGGTAAACAGTGATCAGTAAACAGTAAACAGTGATCAGTAAACAGTAAAAAGACAGCACTGTTAATGCCATTTAATACTCCTTACTTAAGACTGTCCGCTGAAAACTAAAATCTGATCACTGATAACTGATAACTGAAAAGGCTGATAGTTAAAAACTGATAATTAAATTTAAATATCATCATGGTCATTTTGTCAACGCTTTTTAACAAAAAGTTGTGTAAAATAATATTCACCAGCATTATTTTTAGCGATACCGATACCGGTGAGATTATAATCACCAACCATATTTTTTTGATGGCCGGGGCTATTAATCCAACCCTTGACGGCAACGCTAACGGGGTCAGGATATCCCTTCATAAAAGCCAAATTTTCGCCCATTTTTTCTAAAGGAATTTTCCTTTGTACTGCCTTGACTCTTCCCTCAAAACCATCATGACTAAAAGGAGCCTGTTTATTGGCCATTTTTTGACTAAATAAGCGAGCTTCATGACTAATACGAGCATCGAGACGTAGGGGCGGTAAATTTTGAGAAATTCGGTAGCGATTAACTTGATAATTAGTGTTTTCTTCGAGGGTAATTAAAAAAGATTGATTCTGGATAGGATCGTAGCTAAGGGAATTAGTAGAAACAGGAGCGGATTGACGTTTTAGAAATATTTGAGTAAAGTACAATTTTCCTTGATTATCCGTCGCTACTCCAATCCCAGTACTATCAAAATCTCCCTCCATATTTTCCCGATGACCTTGACTTTTAATCCAGCCATCCACAGCAATCATTACCGGGTCATCATAACCTTGATTAACTGCCACATTTTCCCCCACCGCTTCATAGGGAACCGAAACACCAATAGTTTGCGCTCTTTTGTCAAAATCTTGATGACTAAAAGGAACTAAACCCGCGGCCATACGTTGGCTATGTAATCTTGCCTGTTGCGAAATTGCTCGATTTAACAGTAGGGGAGATAAATTACGAGATTGACGATAGCGATTGACCTGTTGATAGATTTTATTCTCTAAAACAAGTAAAGTTGCCGCATCTAAAGGAGAGGGAGAAGGAGCGGGAGAGAAAGATGGCACGAGTTCCGTAAAAGAGCTATAGTTTAAGGCACTACAGGCCATTAAACTTGTCGATACAAGCATCAAAATTCCTAACCGATAAGGTTTCTTAAAAAAACTTTTCATCAAAAAAATTGGGTCTGAAACCCCGCCGTTCTAGGTTGGATTTACTGTTAAATACTAGCGCATTTACAGGATATATGCCAGAACGTCAGGTATGGGGAAAGCCGATCGCTACCGATTTTACCCAACACCAGAACAAGAGTCGCTATTGCGGCGCACCTTGGCCGGTGTAAGATTAGTTGACAATAAAGCTCTCCATGTCAGAACACAGAGAAATCACAGCGAAGGGGTTTTAGTTGAATTTCCCCATTTCCCCATTTTCCCAGTCCTGGTGGCGACCTGATGACCAGAGGGAGCAAATCTGTGAAGGCAGCTGCGAAACTAGGCAAAGGACCCCAAACAGAAACCCAAATCGTCAGGTTTGGAAATCACCGTCCGGCCCTGGCGGTGAGGATGTCAACTTTTTGGTGCAAGGGTCAAGACTTGTTAAGATTGATCAAGCCGTTCGCTCAAATTTACCACTTCTGTGGCTCTCATTTATGGTAATCGACTTTCTGCCCTTCACTATCAATATTTCCCCGGCCTTTATTGCCGGTAGCTGTCTCTGGTCTTTAGCATTGTATCTGGGGTTAGCTGGGGTGCGAAATTGGTTTATAGAAATTTTCTATCGCTGGTTTAATTTTGCCGAGCGTTTCCTCTATACTTCCCCAGAGGAGTTTGAAAAAACTCGCATCGCCAGAGAATCCCAAAATGCTTTTTATGCCTCTATCTTTAGTATTATTCCCTTTCTCATTCTCGGCGGGTTCTCCGATTGGTTAATCGAGATTAGTTTAGGAAAAAGTTGGCCGATTAGTGTCGGTATTCTCGCCTGTGTTGCCTGTGGTGTCTATGAATTAGGACGGCAGGACGGCAGCGGTAATCAGTAAACAACGGTCAATTAAGCTGTTAACTATCTCAATTACTTCTTAGGACTGCACAGGGGTGGCAGGTTAATAGGTTTTAACCCTTGACTAGCGCTCAATCTTTTCCTTCCAGACGATTTTTATGTTTATTAAGGGTCTTTTGTAGTAAATTCAAAACCTCATTAGCAATCTCAATAACTTGATGGGTTCCAAAACCGGCCTGAGTTAATTCTTTAAAAAAAGCCTTAGCGACAATTTTGGCTAATTTTGGGGGATAAGGATGGACAGCGATCGAATGTCCGCACTGAATTTCTGCTATTTCCCTAGTCACTGCCATAGCCACAAAACGAGATTTTAACATCCCTTGCAAATGAAAAATTTGCAGGGATTGGGCAGCCTGTTGAGCGAATAACTGCAAGATTTCTAAATCTAATGTTTCAAAATGTTTTTTGTCTAGGGGAAAACTGAGATTAATTACTCCGATTACCTGCTCGTTTAGGATAATCGGTACGGATATAAAACTATTATTATTTGATTTTTTGGGATAACGGGCTGCACTGGAAAATGGCGATCGAGTGATATCCTTAATTAGTAAAGGTTTCCCTGTGGCCGCTACAGTGTCGGCAATAACTTGATCGAGTTTAATTATTTCTTGATCAGCCAAAGGTGATAGATCATCATAATCGGCAAAAACTTCTAGATAATCGGTAATTTCCCCTTTTAATTCCTGTGGAGAGCTTAACATGATTGAACAGTGCCGCGCTCGCAATTGATGAGCGCTCATACTAGCTATTTTCCGAAAAATATCTTCGAGATTTTCCTCGACATTCAAGACAAGAGCCAGAGTAGTCAATTTGGGGTTAAAATTATTCATGTATTCAATCACTTATTCAGTCCGAGTTTAGGCTTTCAGGGTGAGGGTGACATTCCCCATCTCCCTGTTTGTCTGAGTCTATAGCTTGCCATAGCATCTGATCGAGGGGCTTTTTTACTCGCTAACTGATCTATTGTAGATGTAGCCAAAACTTCTGTGTCTCTTGTTTTTTGTCTTCCCTCTAGCTACTCTGATCTAGTAGGTCAGAGGAGTTTAACCTGACTGGAGTGAAAGATGGTGCGTTTTCTCTGGGCAATTTTGGCCGGTGTGGGGATGGGGTTAACAGTAGCGCCGGTTTCTTGGTGGTTACTCGCATGGATTTCTCTAGTCCCCCTGTGGATTGTTGTGAGATTAGCGGAAAAATCCCTAAAAAAACCGCTTTTATACGGTTTTGGCTGGGGTTTTGCCTACCATGGTCTGGCTTTATTCTGGATCACGGGAATTCACCCGATGACGTGGATGGGTGTCCCCTGGTTAGCGAGTTTGTCAATTGCCCTGTTTTGTTGGTTGTTTATTACTTTTTGGGGAACGGCGATCGTGCTAACTTGGACGTTAGTCATGTTTTATGTCAACAAAAGTGTTAATCAGTCATCTTTTCGGGATGCCCTCCTACGGGTTTTCATCGGTACTGCCCTCTGGTGTGGGTTAGAATCTCTCTGGAGTCAATCCCCTCTCTGGTGGACTACCCTTGCTTATAGTCAAAGTCCCCATAATTTATTGATTCTGCAATTGGGCAAATTATCGGGTTTTACGACGGTAACGGCGGCAATTGTGGCAATTAACGGTTTAATCGCCGAAATCTTTCTCCTAATCCGTCAATCGCGGCAAAATCTCGCTTTTCTCTCCTTACCCCTCCTCATTTGTTTGAGCCTCCATCTCTGGGGATGGAATACATACCATAAACCGATCGAAAAGTCAAGGGATTTAGGGATAAAAATTGGCGTCATTCAGGGCAATATTGCCAACACGATTAAACTTTCGCCCCGGGGATTTCAAAAGGCGCTCGAAGGTTACACCTCTGGTTATCAAATTCTCGCTGATCGAGGAGTAGATGCCGTCTTAACTCCTGAAACGGCCTTACCCTACTATTGGGAGAACTTAGTCAATAATAGCTCGATTTATTCGGCAATTTTAGCCAAAAAAACGCCGATCTGGTTAGGTGCATTTGGCAAGGTGGACAAGGGTTATAACAATAGTCTCTTGACCATTGATGGCGAGGGACAGGTGATTAGTCGGTATGATAAAGTAATTCTCGTGCCTTTAGGCGAATACGTTCCTTTTCAGGAAATTTTGGGCGGAATTGTTGATCGCCTTTCTCCCTTGCAAGCGCATTTAATCCCGGGAAATCCTGATCAAATTATTGACAGTCCTTTCGGTCAAATAATTGTGGGCATTTGTTACGAGTCGGCTTTTTCCGAACATTTTCGCCGTCAAACTGCTAGGGGAGGCGAATTTATTATTACTGCTTCTAATAACGCCCATTATAGCCACGCCATGCCCGCTCAACACCATGCTCAGGATACCATGCGAGCGATCGAAACCGATCGATGGATGGCCCGGGCCACCAATACAGGTTATTCTGCTTTTGTCGATCCCCACGGTAATCACCTTTGGCTATCGGATTTAGATAAATATCAAATCCATAGCGAAACAATTTATCGACGGGATACGAGAACTTTATATGTGCGCTGGGGAGATTGGTTAACTAAAGTTTTAATTATTACTGCCGGACTAGCTTGGCTTTGGAGAGCTTGGGATTAAGGTGACAGTGGTATAATTTTTCGTAAATAAACTGTATAAATAACCTAAGTTTTTGCTGCAATGAAAGAGCAATTTGTCAAGTGGTTGAATAGAATCTTAATATTTGATGTGTTTTTAGTGATAGCGGGCTTTCTCTGGTTTGCCGTGGCTGTTATTGGTGAATCCACGGGAATTCCCCTAGGATTTAAACTTTTTCAGCGTCTTTGGCTGCCCTTATTCAATCCTGCTATTAGTATTTTAATTGCGGGGGCGATTTTCAGCTGGGCGATTAATAAAATTCAAGAACGCTGGTCCCCTAAATAGGGTTTGCTGAATAAATCTAAAAACCTTGTTGGATAAGACTTTTGGACTTTTTTCCCCTCAAAAAGTGCCAGCCATTGCGGGGATCGGGGGAAAATTCAGGTACTTTTTCCCTGAAAATTAGGTAGTTGACCACCTCAAAACTGGT
>NZ_JADBSZ010000298.1:0-4906 GCF_020246425.1 Microcystis sp. M079S1 | reverse complement strand
GTTAAGGGACTTGCGTGGGAATAATATCCCAATCGATCGGAGGGCGCAAGCTTTGCGCCCCTACAGTAACGGATTTTGTCCACAATGTAGGGGCGAACTGCGTTCGCCCAAAAGGTACATTATCAAAGCGCAAGTCCCTAACCCCATTGACGCGACCATCCTAAAAAGGTGGCGTGGTGAGGAATCGCCGTCCGTTTACGGCGGTGAGGATGTCAAGTTCTTTCCCTTCTGAAAAAAAAATTCCCCGATGCTGGGTGAGACGATCTCCATGATCTGATGCTTGACTTCTACCTCTATGCTCTCAAAATCCTTGAGTTTCTCGGGTTCTGTATATTTTCTGAGGATTTTGGCTGTCTCTATCAAGTATTTGTCTATTTGGGCTTGTTCTTCAGGAGGAATGTTGAACATTAGAATCCTTTCTTTCTTTTTTGCTGTTTCTATTTTCTCACCAGACTATTGCTGAGTATTTGTACTCACTTCTAAGTGGGATGCACCCATTTTATTCTTTTTTTGACTTCCATATAAAAATCGAGAAAAAAGCAAATCATTCCATCATACCATCAAAAAATTAGGCAAGAGGTCTACTGATCACTGAAAAACCCTACTTCCCGACTACTGATTGCGACTGAGGGAGTTAATTCGCTCGATTAGTTGGGCTAAGATTTCTTGTAATTGTCGATCTTGATGCTGGGAAAGGTTGATTTTATCACAGCTATAAATAACGGTGGTGTGATCTTTGCCGCCAAATTCTTCGCCAATGCGCGGTAAGCTTAAATCCGTGTGTTGACGCATCAAATACATCCCAATCTGTCGGGCAAAACTAATTTCTCGTCGGCGGGAATTTCCTTTTAGATCGGCGATCGAGAGTTGAAATTTTTCCGCTACTACCGCCATAATAATCTCAGGAGAAGTGGCAATTTTGGCCATTGGTGGATTTAAAACCGGCGCGATATTTTCTACCGTCATCGGCAATCCGGAGATAGAAATATAAGTAGTAGCCCGGATTAATGCCCCCTCTAGTTCGCGAATATTAGAAGTATAATTAACGGCAATATATTCGATAACTTCTCTTGGGAGACGCAGATTTTCGTACTCGGCCTTTTTTTGTAAAATTGCCATGCGAGTTTCGATATCCGGTGCTTGGATATCGGCGACTAATCCCATAGAAAAGCGAGAAATTAAACGATCCTGTAAACTGGGAATCTGTTTGGGGAGGCGATCGGAGGCTAAAACTACCTGTTTTCCCGCTTCGTGCAGGGTATTAAAGGTATGAAAAAATTCTTCTTGAGTGTATTCTTTTCCTTCAATAAATTGCAGATCATCCACTAATAATATGTCCGCATGACGATAATGATTACGAAAACTTTCCATACTATCTTGACGGATAGCGGTGATTAAATCATTCGTAAATTGTTCCGTGGATACATAAAAAACCCTGGATTGGGGATATAATTCCAGACGATAATGACCGATCGCTTGCATTAAATGGGTTTTACCTAACCCCACCCCACCACAGAGAAAAAGCGGGTTAAATTCCCTTCCAGGTAATTCCGCCACCGCTAAAGCGGCCGCATGGGCCATACGATTAGTTGGTCCGACAACAAAACGGGAAAAATTATATTTAGGGTTAAGTTGATTACCGGGGGATAATTCTGATTCTAAGCTAGTGTGAGGCTGGAAAATAGCGATCAAATCGCCCTGTTGTGCCGTTAGTTGAATCTCGACGGGATAACCGACGATATCCTGCACTACTTCGGCAATTGTTGACAGATAATTTTTCTGAAGATGGTTAAGAATAAAGGGATTGGCAGCCTGAATTACTAAGCGATCGTTTTGCCATTCTTTAACCGTCGCCGTTTGAAACCAAGTCTCGAAAGCGGGACGCGTTAATAGTAATTTTAGACGCTCTAGGAGATTATGCCAAAGTTGTTGGGCGCTACTATCCACGATTAATTTTGATTAACAAAGTTGCTCTAGTGCTGCTGCGGGGAAACCTTATCAGTTTAGCGAGATTTTGCCGCTCAAGATAAAATGATTTTCAGAGCGAAACAATTAATCTTTAGACAGATGACGCAAGTTTTAACAATCACCCAATTAGGAAATCCAATTCTACAGCAAAAAGCAGCAGCGATCGATAATCTTCTCGATGCTGACTGTCAAAATTTGATCGATTCCCTGATTACCACCGTGCAAGCTGCCCACGGGGTGGGAATCGCCGCGCCCCAAGTTGCTCGGTCTCTGCGTCTGTTTATCGTTGCTTCTCACCCCAATCCTCGTTATCCCGACGCTCCGATGATGCCACCCACTGCCGTGATTAATCCTCGCATTTTGCGGGTCAGCGAGGAAATGGTCAAGGGTTGGGAAGGTTGCCTCAGTGTCCCCAATTTACGCGGTTTTGTCCCCCGTCATCAGTGGATCGAGGTGGCCTATTGCGATCGCAATGGTGGCGAAATCCGTCAAGTTTTCAGCGATTTTGTCGCGCGCATCTTTCAACACGAATACGATCATCTCGAAGGAATCCTCTTTCTCGATCGCCTTGCTTCTCTGGCGGATTTATACTCGGAGGAAGAATACCAAAAAATCAGTAATATTGCTGAATATAAGCGATAAAATCGCAAAATATGCCTATCTCTTCAAAATAAGTTAAATAGCTTAACGGGACTATTTTATCTGGCGACAAAATTTTTGTTGGTAAATCTAAATTTTTTGTTAAAATGATAACGATTATCATTCTTGAAAAACTACCCTAGCAAACAAATGAACTACTTGACAAAATAAATTAATTATGAAGTAGAACTCTGCCCTCAATTAACTAGGGAGATACTCAAGACTTTTTCGGTGACTAGGAAAATCAATTTTTCCAGGTTTCCGCACCGGAGATAACCCCAAAGACGAGGAAATAAACCGATAGCTTTCATTAGTTATCGTCTAGATGCCCAGAAAAATAAATACTCTAGCAAAGGGTATTTATTGACAATTGGTAAAATCAGAAAACTTTGCCGATCAATTAACTATTGGAGTCTGTAAAAATATCTATGACCTTAGCTAAGTCCAAAGCAATTTTCGACAATGATGACTACAATCACTTTCCCGAAGTGATTACCGAACCTAAATCGCCGGTATCGGAAGCCGAGATGATGCAAGCGGTAAGAACACTGCTGTTAGGATTAGGAGAAGATCCCGATCGCGAAGGTTTACGAGACACTCCTAAACGAGTAGTAAAAGCCCTAAAATTTCTCACTTCTGGTTATCAGCAATCCCTGGATGAATTGCTGAATGGGGCAGTTTTTCACGAGGATGCTAACGAGATGGTTTTAATCCGAGACATCGATATTTTTAGCTCCTGTGAACACCATATTTTACCGATAATCGGCCGCGCTCATGTTGCCTATATTCCTAACGGGAAAGTGATCGGTTTATCGAAAATTGCCCGCATCTGTGAAATGTACGCCAGACGACTGCAAGTACAGGAACGTTTAACCGCACAAATTGCCGATGCTTTGCAAGGATTACTACAACCTCAAGGGGTAGCTGTGGTGATTGAAGCGACTCATATGTGTATGGTAATGCGCGGGGTTGAAAAACCCGGTTCTTGGACTTCTACGAGTGCCGTGCGCGGTATTTTTGCCGATTCTGCTAAGACTCGTCAAGAGTTTATGAGTTTGATTCGTCATAGTCCCGATTTTCACTAATTAGTCAGGGGGATCAGGATTATTTGATCGTCCTATCCCCGGTTTTTGCCTAGGTAAAAAACCAGAGCCAAGCCAGCTATTTACTGTTTACTTTTTATTTTTGACGCGCTGTTATCATGCTGATTCGTCCCCGTCGTCTTCGTTATACTCCAGCGATTCGCAGTCTTGTTCGTGAAACTGAATTAACCGTTAATGACTTGATTTATCCCCTCTTTATCATGGAGGGAGAAAATCAAAAGGTGGCTATTCCTTCTATGCCCGATTGTTATCGTTATTCCCTTGATTTATTGCTAAAAGAAGTGGTTAATGCTTATAATTTAGGCATTAATGCCATCGCTCTTTTCCCTCTGATTGCCGAAGATAAAAAAGATAATTTCGGTAGAGAAAGTTATAATCCCGATGGTTTAGTGCCAAGGGCAGTGAAAGCGATCAAAAAAGAAGTCCCTGAAATAATTATTATTACCGATGTTGCCCTCGATCCTTTTTCAATTTATGGTCATGATGGTATTGTTGAGGACGGTAAAATTCTCAACGATGAAACCCTAGAAGTTTTAGTGAAAATGTCGCTCTCGCAAGCGGCAGCCGGGGCTAATTTCGTCGCCCCTTCCGATATGATGGATGGTAGGGTTGGGGCGATCCGTCGAGCTTTAGATGCAGCGGGTTATCTAGATGTGGGAATTCTCGCTTATACGGCTAAATATGCCTCTGCTTATTATGGTCCCTTCCGAGATGCCTTAGAATCAGCCCCAAAATTTGGTGATAAGAAAACCTATCAAATGGATGGGGCTAATAGTCGGGAAGCGTTACGGGAAGCCAGTTTAGACATAACAGAAGGGGCGGATATTATTATGGTTAAGCCCGCTCTCGCCTACCTCGATATTATCCGTCGTCTGCGCGACAGTAGCCATCTTCCCGTCGCCGCTTACAACGTCAGTGGTGAATACGCAATGATTAAAGCGGCGGCAAAACAGGGCTGGATTGACGAAAAAAGCCTGATTTTGGAAACTTTAACCAGTATGAAACGAGCGGGGGCCGATTTGATTTTGACCTATTTTGCTGCCGATGTGGCATTATTGACATCCTCACCGCCGTAAACGGACGGTGATTCCCAAACCTCACGATTTAGGTTTCTGCTTCTTTCCCTTGCGGGGTTCCGCACCTGCCTTAACAGATTTACTCTGTTCTGGTCTTATGGTCGCTCTACAGACTGACAC
>NZ_JADBSZ010000297.1:0-10787 GCF_020246425.1 Microcystis sp. M079S1 | reverse complement strand
CTTTCAAATATTTTGAGTATAAATACTCTATATACTCACTTCTCTGCGATGCAGTCGCACTCGCGGGAGCGCATTTTGTAGCTTGCTTAAAGCTTTGTTTCTGTCTGTATCACTTGTTACTTTTTAAAATGAGAATTGCTGAGTGAGGAGACAATTCGTTGCCGATTAAACGAGATGGGATATAGATTAAAACGAGTAGTCAAGGCGAAACCGCCAAAGAAAATACCGGAAACGGATGCCATCTTTGAGCAAATCCACTCGGTTAATCAACAAGCCGATGCTGACCCGCAGACCTTACGTATCTCAATGGATGCCAAAGTAGCGGTCAAAGTTGGAGAGTTTGACCGAGGAGGCAAAACGCGAGTGACCACTATTGCCTTAGATCATGATTTTGATGCGAGCACCTCTGGGGCCCCCTATGGTATTTTCCTCCCCGAATACAATGAACTGTACTTGTTCTTTGTCAGCTCTAAACTGACCGCAGATTGTATTGTGGACTTGCTGGAGCAGTGGTGGGCGATGGTAAAAGACCGCTTTAGCCACATTCACAAATTGGTGATTAACCAAGACAATGGACCGGAAAACCATTCCCGTCGCACTCAGTTTAGGCATCGGATAGTAGCCTTTGCCCAGCAGTCGCAACTGAACATTGAGTTAGCCTACTATCCCCCCTACCACAGCAAGTACAATGCAGTAGAGCGTACCTTTGGTTGGTTGGAGCAGCATTGGAATGGGAGTTGACTCGATAGTGTGGAAACGGTGCTTCGCTTTGCCGAATCTTTGACCTTCAAAGGAAAAAATCCAGTTGTCAAGCTCATTGACAAGGTTTACCGCAATGGGGTGAAGTTGACCCAGGAGGCAATGGCAGAGTTGGAAAAACAGATTAATCGACTTCCCCATTTGCCAAAGTGGTTTGTGGAAATCCCTTATCAACTCACTTAACTATTGGATCATCTTTTTTATGGAGTTCTCTAGATAAGTATTTTGACTCACGCCCATTCCTCTTTTGAGACGTTGTGACACTTAAGGTGCGGAATGTGGGGTATAACAGCCCATAACTCAGCCAAATAAGCCAAATTAGCGGAAAAAGTTGATCGGGGGGGGGGAGAAAAACTGGCTGGCAACGAGCGATCGCTAACTATTAGTTTTCCTGATTGATAAGCTGTACTGCATTTAAACTGCGTATTGGGAATTTTAGTACAAATGCTCAAACTTCCTCTCCCTGCTCCGCAGCTCCGGCGCTCATAGACAGTCTTAACGAGTAATTCAGATAGTCAACAGCTTATTGGGAGTACCATCGGTTTACTGTTTACTGATTACTGATCACTGAAAATTACCTTCCCTGTGTTTTGCCGATTTGGTGATTACAATAGAGGTAGAGGTATCGGAGACCGAGAATAGCAATTCTCCCTACGATTGTCCGTAAACACTTACCCCTACTCTCTCTTTTTTGTTCTACTGCCCATGCTCCAAGATACCCAATCCATTCGTTACTATCAAAGACTAACCGATGACATGGTGGATCTTTGGCACCGTGGCTCGCGTTTTGATGAGATCCGGCTATATGTAGAAGGCTATTTAGCCTGTTTACGAGATTCTAATTCCATAGAACCCTATCTAATTCATCGTCTCGAAGAAGAAATTTTTCGCTTTCTGCGAGATCCTTCCAATTTTGAATATCTCTCCCCCCAAACCCAAACCCAAACTGAAGCAGATTATGGCTATTATTAACCCCAGTTCGGGTTAAGGGAATTTGGCCATCAGTTCCGGAAAAAGAATCGGATTGACTGGCTAGAATAGCCTCGGGATTAGACCTCTTGCACACAGCAGAATTCAGGAGTTAGGAGTGGGGAGAGAGGAGGAAAATCCTTACCCAATCGGGGATTTTTACCAGAGGTCTACTGAGCTTGACAGGAACGAGATTGGGTCATCTGTAGGACAATAGTATCGATCGCTTTCACCAGGGCCTGTCCAGAAACCCGTTGATTATTAACGATAATGCTAAATAACATCGGTTCTTGGTTGGGGTGTTCTAGATAACCCGATAAGGCCCGCACACCGGTAAGAGTGCCAGTTTTAGCGTAAACTGTGCCAGTGGCGGCCGTCTGACGCATTCGGTTTCTCAGGGTGCCACTAATTCCCGCTACCGGTAAGGAAGCATAGAAAGTGTCTCGATTAGGAGAATAATACATCACCCGCAAAATTTCCACGATCGAGCGGGGAGTAGCGGTATTACGACGGGATAATCCCGAACCATCGGCTAAACGAAAACCACTGGGATTGATGCCCAATTGTGCCAAGATGGCAGTAACATTTTTAGAACCGCCGATAAAGCGAAAAAGAGTGTCAGCGTAGAAATTATTACTTCTCTGATTAGTGATATTAACCCAATCGCGCAGGGATTTTTTTTGAATTGTCGTCTCTGGGTTCATCACTTGTAAAGCGGCAGCCGTGGTAAATAACTTTGTATTAGAAGCGGGGATAAAATAGCGATCAGCGTTATGACTATAAATAACTGTTTGGCGATCGATAGATTCGATTAATATACCCCACTGATTGGGAGCTTGACTGATAATTTTATCGATATTTGCCCCGATCGATTGAGTACAGGTATTATTGGTGTTATTGCTTTCTGGCGGGGGAACGTATAATTCTATGGATTCGTTCGACGAGGAAGGATAGGGATAAACAGACAGATTAACTTGAGCGATGCTAGGGTAGGCCAAGGCGATAGTGGCTACACTGGCCACTGTCAGCGAATTGAGGCTATTGAGGAGTTGTTTCATGCTGTGTTTGTGTAAGAGTCTGGTTTCCGTAAGCGTTCGCCCTATTGTACCAGTTGCTGCTCAAGTGTCAAAGTTACCTGTCTAACAGATTTTAGCGGCTAATGCACACCAATGCCAGAGAAGAAAGCTGGCAATAGCCCGGAACTGCACTGATACCCCTTCTCAAGACCAGTTGGGATTTTTCTGGGTTCCAAAATCGTGCTATTTTGATAGCCGTGACATTACTGCTGACAATTTGGGGATAATAAAAGCAAAGTGTCGGAAAAGGGATGTCAGATTCATGTATTCTGTCTCAGATGATTCCAAAACAATGACGAATACCAGCCGTCAAACTGTGCTAGAGACGTTAAACTTACAAAAAACTTATCGGACGGGATTCTGGTTAGATAAAAAAATCGAATCCTTGAAAAACTGTACTTTAATTGTCCATGAGGGCGAAACTTTTGGATTATTAGGCCCGAACGGGGCCGGCAAAACCACACTCTTAAAAACCCTTTTGGGGATTGTCCGACCCACTTCCGGACGGGCCTTGATTCTCGGTCAACCAATTGGCGATCGCTCGGTCAGGCAACGCATCGGCTATCTTCCCGAAAATGCCTACTACTACGACTATCTCACCGGCTGGGAATTCCTACAATTAATCGCCAGCATTTTTCAAATTCCCTCTTCTGTGCAGAAAAAACGCATTCCTGAATTATTGGATTTAGTGGGATTAGACCGCAAAACTGCCCAGAAAAAGCAATTGCGTCAATATTCTAAGGGTATGATGCAACGGATCGGTATAGCTCAAGCATTAATCAATGATCCAGAATTAGTCTTTCTCGATGAACCGATGTCGGGACTGGATCCTATCGGTCGCTATCAGGTGCGAGAAATTATTCAATCCCTCAAACAACGAGGGAAAACTATCTTTTTTAACTCTCATATTCTCTCCGATGTGGAACAAATTTGCGATCGCATTGCCCTGTTGGCCCGGGGAGAATTACTCTGTGTTGGTTCCCTCGATCAAATTCTCGGTCGTGCCGATGTCTATCAGGTGATTGTTCAGGGTGGTAGGGAGGATCAACTACAGCAATGGCTCCTCGGTTTGCATTGGCGCGATCATTGTTGGCACGGACAATTACAGGGAGAACCCGCTGCTTTTCTGGCTGCCCTGCCTAGTATGGATGCTCGCTTGATTAGTCTTAATTTAGCTCGTGCTTCCCTAGAAGAATTTTTTATCGACCAATTACGTCAGCGCGGTATTACCTCTAGTCAATAAGCACTCTCATACCAAATCCGTTGAGTATAGGCTACATATTAGGACAGGCACTCATGCAAAAGAGGGAATAGATAATCAGTTTTTAATAACTGGATTTAGTATTAATCTGTAAGGCAAGTTGCCAAAAAGGAGACGAGCGTGCGACGGGGAAGACATAAAATTTTTATCGGGATGGCCCCGGGGGTCGGGAAAACTTACAAGATGCTGGAGGAGGGGCATAGCCTCAGAAAGCAGGGAACCGACGTGGTGATCGGACTTCTCGAAACCCACGGCAGGAAAGAGACCGCCGCAAAAGCCGAGGGATTGGAAATTGTACCGAGAAAAATCCTAGAGAAAGAGGGATTCACTCTCTCGGAAATGGATACAGAAGCGATTATCGCCCGCTCACCGCAGCTGTGTCTGATCGATGAATTAGCCCACACGAATGCGCCTGGTTCGGAGCGAGAGAAACGTTTTCAGGACGTGGAGATAATTTTATCTCAGGGAATCGATGTTTACTCGACCGTGAATATCCAGCATATTGAGAGTTTAAACGATCTGGTTGCCCGAATCACTGGGGTGGTGGTGCGAGAGCGAATACCCGATCGAATTTTGGAGGAAGCTGATGAAGTGATCGTGGTAGATGTTACCGCCGAAACCCTAGAAGAAAGATTATTAGCGGGAAAAATCTACGCTCCCGAAAAGATCGAACAATCTTTAAATAATTTCTTTCAACGGCGCAATTTAATCGCACTACGGGAACTCGCCCTGCGCGAAGTGGCCGATACGGTAGAAGAAGAAGCGAGTAATTCAACCAAATTCATCGGTCAATTCTGTCCCGTTCACGAACGAGTATTAGTCTGTATTTCCACCTATCCCAACTCTTTACGATTATTACGTCGGGGAGCGCGGATAGCGGGGTATATGAACGCGGAATTTTTCGTGATTTTCGTCGATAAACCCGATCGCTTTCTCACGAAAGAGGAGGCTTTACATATCGAAACCTGCGAACGTTTATGTCGGGACTTCGAGGGGAAATTCTTACGGGTTAAAAGCTATCAGGTGGCGGCAGCGATCGCCGAAGTGGCCGAGCGCGAACGGATCACCCAGATTGTGATCGGGGAGAGCCTTCAATCGCGCTGGAAGAATTTCATCAAAGGTTCTTTCACCCAAAAACTCATGCGTCTGATCTGGCAGAAAAATATCGATCTTCACATCATCGCCACCGAACCAAAAGTACCGATTAAAAACGCGCGAGCCAAGGGGGTGAAAAGGTGACTACCTGACTTGAAAGAGGGTGTGGGGTGTAGGGTGTGGGGTGTGGGGTGTGGGGTGTGGGGTGTGGGGTGTAGGGTGTGGGGTGTGGGGTGTAAGGTGTGGGGTGTGGGGTGTGGGGTGTGGGGTGTGGGGAAGGAAACCTCGGGACTTTCTGCCACTTCCCCACTTCCCCTCTCAAATCAGCAACGCCCTCTGGGATGATATTCTAGGAGTTAATCTTTAATGCAAATCCGTTGTCACTTAAGGGAGTTAACTCATGCAGGTAAATAATCTCGGCTTTATCGCTAGTATTCTATTCGTCCTAGTCCCCACGGTTTTCCTCTTGATTCTGTTTATCCAAACCAGAGAGGAAACCGAGGGTTAAATTCCTTCCCTATCCCTATTTTTCCTAAAAACCCCGGTGATTTCTTGAAGTCATGCGGGGTTTTTTCGCTTCAATTAGGGGAAAATGCTAGTTTCGTCACCTGATCCTAAATCGCCAAAAGTTAAAGTAAGCTAAACGGCGCTTAACCTGCATGATCCAACAGCTATAACCCTTTTGGAGTCTATATCGGTGATCCGAAGTAAAAGCCGTTTAGCTTATTTAGGGTTGGCTGAATAAATGTGAAATGTAGGTAAGGTAAGGGTTTTGTGGCTTTTCTCGCCAAACAGGTGCAAGATTTTGAGAGAATCATGCTTCCAAACCTTGCGTTTTCATCGGCCCGCGTCCTGTAGGGGCGAAGCATTCGGGCAATAACCTATCGGTGAAACCGGAGATTTTCTATCCGAATGCTTCGCCCGTACTTTTTGCCGCAAACCCTATTTAGTAGTACAATCGATCGGATTTGGCGGATCTGAGTTTTTGTCCCTTTTGAGTTTGTCGATTTCTCGTTGATTGGCTTTTGGGTCCGCAGCCACCCATAATTTTTTATCTTTATCCCACTTGGCTTGCGTGTATATTGCTCTTTCCCAAAAGCAGGCCGATTTAATTTGTTCTGGATGAAGACCCACGGCTCCGTTGAGGTAGGCTCCGTTGAGGTAGGCTCCGTTGAGGTAGGCTCCGTCGAGGTTGGCTCCGTCGAGGTTGGCTCCGTCGAGGTTGGCTCCGTTGAGGTAGGCTCTGTAGAGGTTGGCTCCGTTGAGGTTGGCTCCGTTGAGGTAGGCTCTGTAGAGGTAGGCTCTGTCGAGGTTGGCTCTGTAGAGGTTGGCTCCGTTGAGGTAGGCTCTGTCGAGGTAGGCTCCGTTGAGGTTGGCTCTGTAGAGGTAGGCTCTGTCGAGGTTGGCTCGGATGAGGTTGGCTTCCCTCAAATTTGTCCGACTTAAATCAAGAATTTTAATTTTATTAGAGTCAGTTGTTTCAGCCAAATTATCGCCAGCTTGGTCATTCTCAACTTTACGCCGGCCGATTACCGTTAAAGCGGCCTGAACTGAAATACTCACGGAAGGAAGCTTTTCTAGGGCTTTCTCTCTTGCCGCCGGCTCCAGTTGTTGAATATTCGAGGGAATGGGGGAATTTTTACGAATGTAGGAAGTCAGCACTTCCATAATTGTCCATTGATCCTTGGGAGAATCTTTGGCAATTCGCTCTAGGGAGTAAATGCCGCCAATTACCACCTCCTCTTTAGGATTACCGATTTGCTCGACAGCTTTCGAGAAGCGCTCGGTAATCAGACGTTCCTGAATCAGTTGCCTTTCCGCTTGAGAATTGAGATAATTGACAAAAAGCCCAATTCCTGCGAAAAGGGTAGCAATTAATCCCAGGGCAGAAATAATCGTTTTGACCACATCAATGGCAAAGGTGCGGCTGTCTTTGTCTTCACGGGCAAAAAGCCCCGGTATTTGCTGAAATAGCCAGAAGGGAAAGATTAGCAGTTTCCAAGCAACTCTGACAAGAGACTGGAGCGATAGCAACAATCTTTTAATTAGCCTTTTTCCCCCGCGATAGGGCATTTTTAGATTCCAAGCAAGAATCGCTCTGGGATGTTGGCTCAAATATTCTTTCGCTTGCTGCCAGTCATCTATCTCATTGCCTTCTTTACCCGATGCCAGCCGTTTTTGATAAAACTCGTAAGCCTTGATCTGGTGCAATTCTAAAGGAATTCGTGGTGATTTTTTCTGGGCCATGTAGCGTTTTCCCCGCCAATAGATGGATTTTGCCAAGGGACTGAGGGACTGACAAAACTGTTTTCGAGGTTGGTTGAAAGAGAGTAAAATCCAACCATTAAAGTTTATCTGTTAATCGAGTAATCGGCTCTCTCGGCTGCTGTGTGATCAACAGGATCGATCATCGAGATTGTCGGTATAGACTAGAGCCTAACGTCAACCTTTGATCAAGCTGTTGGGCTACAATCCAGCAAGGACAAGAGAGCCTGTTTACAGAATCGATCGCTTTAAGTGGTGTACTCGGCGTTAATTTTGACGTAATCGTAACTAAGATCGCAACCCCAGGCCGTACCTGTCCCCGAACCGTTACCGATACAGATAGACATTAAAACGGTATCTTCTCGTAAATAAGCCCCGCTTGCTGCCGCTTTCAGGTAATTACTGGCACTAGCTCGATCGAACGCCAGAGGTTGACCATTTTCCATCATCACGAAGTCGCCTAACTTGATTTGTAGGTCTTCTTGATGGAAGACAACCCCGGCCCGGCCCGCGGCCGCCGCAATTCGTCCCCAGTTAGGATCTCGACCGAAAACCGCCGATTTTACCAAGGAAGAACCGGCAATGGTGCGAGCAATCTGACGAGCGGACTGATCATCGGCCGCCCCCGAAACCCGCACTTCTATTAAACAGGTGGCCCCTTCCCCATCCCGGGCGATCGCTTTAGCCAGGTATTGACAAACTTCCGTTAACATGGCCTCTAACTTTTGGGCATCCCGGCCCATTTCTGTGATCGCCGTGGTGCGCGATTGACCGTTAGCCAAGGCGATCAGACTGTCATTGGTACTGGTGTCCCCATCCACCGTAATCTGATTAAAACTTTTATTAGCCGCCCGACTTAACATATTTTGCCAGAGAACCGTCGATACTGCGGCATCACAGGTAATAAAGGAGAGCATCGTCGCCATATTCGGGTGAATCATCCCCGATCCCTTGGCAATTCCCCCAATTGTGACCGGACGACCATCGATAGTGGTTTGCAAGGCGATCGATTTGGGGACTAGATCCGTGGTCATAATCGCCCGGGCCGTGCTTTCGCCACCATTTTCCGACAATAAACCCACTAAGGTCGGTAAAGCGGCCGTTAACGCATCCATGCGAATCCGTTGCCCGATGACTCCCGTAGAAGCCAGCAAAATTGCATCGGCGGGAATCCCTAAAACTTGGCTCAAGGCGGCGGCACTATCGAGGGCATCTTGCCATCCGGCTTCCCCCGTGGCGGCGTTTGCTTGGCCGGCATTACACAAAATCGCCCTGGCGCTGGCTTTAGTTTGTAGGCGTTGACGGCAATAATCGACGCAAGCGGCGCGCACTTGACTGGTGGTAAAGACTCCTGCGGCGATCGCTTCTGTTTCCGAGACAATGAGGGCTAAATCGGGCAAACCGGACGGTTTTAGCCCCGCGGCCATCCCTGCGGATTTAAATCCTTTTGGGGCCGTGATCCCCCCCTCTATTTCCTGCCAATCGGCCATTTTCTCCCGTCTCCTACTCAAATTCGACACTCGATTATAGCAAGTAAAAAATCAAAAATCTTCGGTTAGGTGAGGAGTCAGTAGTCAGTAGTCAGTAGTCAGGAGAATTAAGAATGAATAATTCACAGATTCTAGGCAATTTAATCCTTATTTTTGCCGTTTTTGAATCCTCAAAAATTAATTATGCAAGAGGTCTAAAGCCAAAAAGTAGCAAGGGGTTTGGCTGTTGCGGGTTGGGGAGAAGGGAGAAGAGAGCGGGGAACGGGGACTGGGGAGAAGGGAGCGGGGGGGATAAATAAGCTAAACGGCTTTTACTTCGGATCACCGATATAGACTCCAAAAGGGTTATAGCTGTTGGATCATGCAGGTTAAGCGCCGTTTAGCTTAAAAATAATCTCCTGTCTCGGAGTCTCCTGTCTCCTGATTAAGCTATCACTTTACTAAATTGCGGGTTAAAAGTTGATAGAGTAGCCTAGTCTCGTAAAATAGCAAGCGACACAGCCCATCCTTACCCAATGCCTTAAAACTGGGTAATTCTTTCTTTTTCTCGATTGTTTGACCGTTTTCGGTGTCGTAATAGATATGAATCCGAGGATTAAGCCAAGAATGCTTAAGCTTGCCAATAACCTCGGTTTTAGCGGGTTTATTCGGGCAAATAGTCACCAGTGCGTGAGCATACAAGTGAGAGCGCATTAAGTCGGAAACCTTCCAAGACTTTTTTACCTTGTCTTGTTTTGCTGAGGTATCACCAGAAATCTGATAAGAATATCCCAGCCCTAGATAAGCCTGAAACTTTCTCAGGCTAATATCGTGATCACCTCTAAAGTAGGGTTTACCGTTGACTAAAAATCTTTCGATAGGATAGCAGTGTAAAAGCAGTAAACTTTGAAGGACAGTACCGAAAAGAAATTGATTAAATACTTGACAATAAGGCTTAAATTGTTCCAGTTCTAGAATTTCGCTTAGTTCCCCTTCTTTAATTGATATTCTAGTTTGATACATGATAAGGTCATTAGCTAATAGTTGACTATATTCACTGATTCCAGTCCCGGCTGTGGCTTTAATGTGCGGGTTGTTTTTCAGTCTGGCAATATGCCCTAAAGTGGGGTTAAATCCATTGACTCCAATATAATCAAAGTCTCTTTCGGCAATTTCTGGATATTCACAACATAACCGCTGTCTAAGTTGATTGATTAAAGAATTTTTGTTCTTATCAAGCTGTTCTCTCACATGAAAAGTACGTCGTAATTCCTTAAAATCGGGGGATTACCCAAGTCATCTAGTCCCGATTTGTCAAAATAGGTTAGGGCAATGGTTAACGCGTCTAGATAGTCGTCTTTGTTTTTAGTCTTGAAATAGTGCTGACGATTTATCTTAGTTTGCTGATGAGATATCCAGTAGATATTTAATCCTAACTTCTTAGCACAGTTAACCCAGAAGCTTGCGTACCAGTACCCCGTAGGTTCTAGAATAATTGCATCAGCTTCTAAAGATTTAATAATCTCGATCGCTTCAGCGTTGCACTCTAGCTTGTAGGCTATCTCGTTAAGCTGAATATTTCCCTTAATTCTCTGGTATCCCCTAACTGGTTCCTTATATCCCAATAATTTTAATTGTTTTCTCGCCTCAGAAGCCGTCAGTCGAGTATAAGCAATCGGAAGGAGGCGTTGCTGAATCAAGGTATGAATCAGGCAGGAATAGGAACTTCCCAAAACTTAAGATAATGGATTAATAAACGTATTGAATACCCTAACATTTCAATAGACTTAGAATAGCAGAGAGTTTGACTGTGAAGTCGAGCTAGGTACTGTCTCAATCTAGTATTTTCACCCTCCACTCTTGTCATATATGTCTTGCTAATAATATGGTCTT
>NZ_JADBSZ010000296.1:0-4018 GCF_020246425.1 Microcystis sp. M079S1 | reverse complement strand
TTAGGGACTTGCGCTTTGATAATGTACCTTTTGGGCGAACGCAGTTCGCCCCTACATTGTGGACAAAATCCGTTACTGTAGGGGCGCAAAGCTTGCGCCCTCCGATCGATTGGGATATTATTCCCACGCAAGTCCCTTAACTAAACTTAGTCAAACCTAAGCCACCTGAAAGGGTGAGTTGGGAAATTTTGATGGCCAAATATCCATCCCTGACGATAGGTGACAAGGGCAATTCTCGTCGGAGGGCAGATAAAAGTTTATGCGGATGGCGAGACTCGAACTCGCAAGGCGTAAGCCACACGCCCCTCAAACGTGCGTGTCTACCAGTTCCACCACATCCGCTTGATTTTAGCTTAATCACTATAGCACAGAAAAAAAATAATCTGCAAGCAACTTTTAAAAATTACTGCCGCACAACTTTCGCACCACCTGAGTTAGTACGGATAAACCTTTTAGGGAACCTTGAATCAAACGGAAGGCCGGGATGGGACGGATTAACATTTGTCGAGCTAGGGGCAATGGTAGCAGCTGACCTTGATTATCAATTGCCGGGGCTAAATCGGGTAAGTCCTGTGTCACCTCATCGCTAATCACGCGCACAATTGCCACTTTTTGCCCGCGTAAAGCTGCTAAAATCCTTGCTCCTTCCATATCGACCACTTCATAGCCCCCTTGTCCTAAACGTCGTTTTTCCTCGGATCGGCTAATCAGGCGATCGCTGGTTAAACCTTTAACAAGACTATATCCGGTTAATTGGGCGATTTCTGCGGTTATTTCCGGTTCGCACTGCCAATAATTCCCCTTTTCTAGGCCACAACCTTGATAGATTACCCCATCTCCGACTCGATAGCGATCGCTGAGACTGCCCGCTAATCCCATCAGCACAATTTTTCCTTTGAGCTTATTAAGAAATTCTAGAGATAGCCGAGAGACTGGGGAACTGTTGAGGAATTCTGGAGCGCCAAGGTTAATCGGGATAATTTGCGGGGCTAAATCGCCGATGTTCCTTAATCCTCGACGGATTGAGCTATGCTCCGCCCCCCGGGGAACGAGAATAATATCTTCAGGTGTAAGCATGAAATTTTTGAGAAAGTTTCCTAATTAGCCAAATAAGATGTTATAAACAATAATAGTGAACTAATTAGGAATAATTCTTAAGTAAATGGCCCTGCTACTGACTGGGCGATTGTCTTTCCCACCATGAAAAAGTCTGTCATTCTGCGTTTATCCGAGGTTAACAAGCGTTTTCCCGCTTCTCCTACTCTAGCTGTCGATAATATCAGTTTTAGTTTAACAGAGGGCGAAATTCTCGGATTATTGGGTCCGTCGGGCTGCGGTAAAACCACTCTACTGCGGATGATTGCGGGATTTGAAAAACCATCTCAAGGAGTGATTGAATTGGGAGGGCGAATAGTTGCCGACGAAAAAACCTTTATTCCCCCAGAAAAACGCAATACGGGCATGGTTTTTCAGGATTACGCTCTTTTTCCCCATTTAACCATCGCTGACAATATCGCCTTTGGGTTAAAAAATTCTGGGGAGAAATTATCGACCAAAGCTATTAACGCTAGGGTGGCGGAAACTTTGGATTTAGTCGGACTGCAAGGACTAGAAAAACGTTATCCCCATCAGCTATCGGGAGGACAACAGCAAAGAGTCGCCCTCGCCCGCGCTTTAGCCCCAAAACCCTCTTTAATCCTCTTAGATGAACCTTTAAGTAATCTCGATGTGCAGGTACGGCAACGCTTACGGCACGAGATCCGTCATATCCTGAAAGCGACCGGTATCTCGGCCATTTTTGTCACCCACGACCGGGAGGAAGCAATGGTGATCAGTGACACAATTGCCGTCATTTGTCAAGGAAAATTAGAACAAATTAACAATCCCGAAGCAATTTATAGTCATCCGGCCTCGCGATTCGTGGCCGAGTTTGTCACCCAAGCTAACTTTCTCCCCGCTAGACGGAAGGGGGAACAATGGCAAACCGAGATAGGAGTCTGGGAAATTCCCGATGGTCAAGATTTGGACAAAGGGGAATTGATGCTAAGGGAGGAAGATGTCAAAATTAAGCCAGATGAGACGGGAAATCTGGTTATTTGCGATCGCCAATTTTTAGGGCGGGAATACCGTTATTGTCTGCTAACGGCCACCGGCAGCCAAATCCACGCTAGAACAACGATTAACACCCAATTAGACATCGGTACAAAGGTAAAACTATCGATTATTCCCGATAGCGTCCGTGTATTTGCCGACTGATAAATCACATCTGACTTGAAAGTGGGTGTGGGGTGTGGGGAAGTGGGGAAGTGGGGTGTGGGGTGTGGGGAAGTGGGGAAGTGGGGTGTGGGGTGTGGGGAGCTTTTTCAGTAAAAAGGCAGCTCCGAGCTTATCGAAAATTTGGGTTAAAACCCCGTCCTTTTAGGACGGCTTTAGGCTACAATGGAAAAAGCGATAACCAAGCTAAAAACTGAACCTTGACCACAGATAGTAGGGGGTTTTGTTCAGAAAAGACTTCAAATTCGGCCTTGAACGAGTAAAACTTTCTAGGAAATAAGGTTGAACATTAGATTTTTTCGACCTGTTCAAAGTGGCCAGAGGGCATTCGGACACTCAAAACGGACGGGTCGAAAGTGTCAGACTTAAGCAATTAAGCGTTTTTCGCTATCTGCGTCAACCCCGTTCAGCGACCACCCTAAAAAAGTGGCGTGGTGAGGAACCGCCGTCCGTTTTACGGCGGCGAGGATGTCAACGCTTAATACTATTGACTGATAACTTACCCACTGATAACTGATAACTGATAACTGATGCAAGGCTGACGGCTAATATTGATATCGATCGCGATTTAGGACTAGGGTGGCATTTTTAGCGACAAAATCGATAATTTTTTTGGCCACATCCACACCAGTGGCTGCTTCTATTCCTTCCAAACCGGGAGAGGAATTCACCTCGATAACCACAGGCCCGTGATTGGACCGCAATAAGTCCACACCCGCAACCCGTAAACCCATGGCTTTAGTGGCCCGTATAGCCGTACTGCGTTCCTCCGGGGTTAATTTTACCTTTTCTGCCTTACCACCGCGGTGAAGATTAGAACGAAAATCCCCCTCGGCCCCCTGTCGCTTCATCGAGGCCACCACTTTTCCATCGATGACAAAACAGCGCAGATCTGCCCCACTGGCCTCTTTAATATACTCTTGTACTAGAATATTAGCCTCTAATTGCCGAAAAGCTTCAATAACTGACTTGGCTGCTTGGTCTGTTTCCGCTAAGACTACGCCAATACCTTGGGTTCCTTCTAATAATTTAATCACTAGAGGGGTGCCGCCGACGGTTTCGATTAAACCATCGATATCTTCAATTGCGTGAGCAATTCCCGTCACCGGTAAACCGATCCCTTCCCGAGCGAGGATTTGCAGACAACGCAATTTATCCCGCGACCGAGAAATTGCTTGCGAGTCGTTGGCAGTAAAAACATTCATCACCTCGAATTGTCGGACGACTGCGGTTCCATAGAAGGTTTTTGAGGCGGCAATGCGGGGAATAATCGCATCGAAACTCTCCAAGGGTTTACCGTTATAAACAACCGTGGGTTTATGGGAGGTGATGTTCATGTAACAGCGCAAATAATTGATCACTCGTACCTCATGACCTTGGGCTTCTCCCGCTTCTTTCAGTCGCTTGGTCGAATAAAGAGAAGCATCTTGGGATAAAATAGCGATTTTCATAAATTTTCGCTTAAATATTGCTTTTAAAACTGAATAGCTCCTTATTCCCCCATATTGGCTTGTTTGGCCGGCAACTCATAAAATTTCTGCTCTCGATCGAAGTCCATCGATTATTATGGCACTGACAGTTCCCCTTGAACAGTTGGGTTAAGTAGGGTTTGCTGAATAAATCTAAAAACCTTGTTGGGTAAGACTTTTAGACTTTTTGTCAATCAAAAAGTACCCGGCATGGGAGTGATCAGGGGGAAAATTCAGGGACTTTTTCCCTGAAAATTAGGTAATTGGCCACCTCA
>NZ_JADBSZ010000295.1:0-2758 GCF_020246425.1 Microcystis sp. M079S1 | reverse complement strand
TTATCAAAGCGCAAGTCCCTAAGAGGAAGGGGGCTCTCGAAGGCTCTCCCCCTACTTAGGGTGATCAGCAAACCTGAGCGAGCGGAGGGCGCAGGTTCCTTGCGCCCCTACAGTAACGGATTTTGTCCACAATGTAGGGGCGAACTGCGTTCGCCCAAAAGGTACATTATCAAAGCGCAAGTCCCTAACTGTTTCATTTTCATTGTCCTTAACAAAAATTAACACTACCTCAATTTTCTCAAAAAAATCGACCCGTCGCTAGGCGGGAGACAAAGGGCAAAAGAGCAAAAGAACAGAGGGTTAAAGTCCTGGGGAGACACACGCAACCCGAATGATAAAGGTGGTGCGTTACGGCGGATTGTTAATTTTAGTTTTTTGACCGAATTGATTGCCGCAAACACGCACCCTACGAGATCTAGAAAATCTCAAAAAAAAATCGACCCGTCTAAGAGCGGGAAAAAGAGAAAAAGAGAAAAAGGGTAAAAAAGGGTAAAAAGTAGATCGTAGGTTGGGTTGAACGATAGTGAAACCCAACACTTTTAAATCATTGGGTTGGGTTTCGTTCCTCAACCCAACCTACGGCTAGAAAATCTCAAAAAAAATCGACCCGCCTAGCGGCGGGAAAAAGAGAAAAAGAGAAAAAGAGAAAAAGGGTTACAGAGTCCTCCCAGCACCGCACACCACCCGAAAACCGAAGTCGGAGCTGCCGCGGCGGTAGTTGAAGTCGCGGGAAGCGGAACGGCAGTAATAGGGATTGAAGTACCAAGAACCGCCCCGCAATATTTGAGAATGATTATCATTTGTCAGCCAAGCACTGCCATCCTTTGGCGCTCCGATATAGTTATTGTGCCAATTGTCCTCGCACCACTCCCAAACATTGCCACTCATGTCATAGAGTCCCCAAGCATTGGGCTTTTTCTGGCCCACAGGATGAGTTGTCTTCTGAGAATTTCCTATATACCAAGCATAATCTCCTAACTGATTAGCATCATCACCGAAATAAAAGCGAGTAGTAGTCCCCGCACGACAGGCATATTCCCATTCCGCTTCTGTTGGTAGGCGATAGGTTTTCCCGGTTATTTGACTCAATTTCTGACAAAAAGCTTGAGCATCATCCCAACTAACCTTTTCTACCGGATTTTGGGGATTATTTGAAAAATGAGAGCGATTGGTTCCCATTACCGCTTGATATTGTGCCTGAGTCACTGGATATTTCCCAATCGCAAAACTGTTGACTTTAACTTGGTGTTGAGGCTTTTCATGACTTTGAGCATTGGGATCTCCTGACAGTGATCCCATGAGAAATTGACCTGCTGGTAAGCCTACCATCTCCAGTGTTAGTCCATTGGGTAGGTTTTCTGTAAATGGAGGAGCTAAAGGACGAGGTGAAGGAGGAGATGGAGAACTTGAAGGACGAGGTGAAGGAGAAGGAGTAGGATTCTGACGAAACAACTGAGCGAAAATATTACTAGCGACTGTCCCTACTGTAAATAACCCGAAAGTTATTAAAACTTTACGACGCGACCATCTTTGAGGAGGTATAGGTGAAGGAGATGATTTAATCGATATTGGGGGAGGTGGTGGAGCTACTTTAGGTGACGGTGTAGATGTCACAGTAGCGATACTTTTGCTTGCAAAAATATCAAAATTTAAATCACTAAATCGCTCACACCAATAACACTTTCCGTAACTGCGGTTGTAGTAATGATTATCAATTTTGCCACAGCGTATAACCTCTTTTAGTGCAGCTTCCAAAGTACCACGCCATTCCTTAGCCGTCGGTCGTCTGTCGGGGAATTTATGTCCCTCATTGAAACAGCGCAAAAATAAGGCGTGTAAGTCGGGATGTAAAATATTTAATGGGATTGTCGTATTACTAGGTACAACCAATTTATCACCAGAAAAAGGCCAGAGTCCCCGTCGAATTAGTTCCGACTGTTCCAGGGAATCTCCTGCTCCTTGCCACAATCCCCGAAACGGCGGCCCGCTAAATAATAGATAATAAATAACAACTCCTAATCGAAAGCGATCATGCACTTCTGTTTGATCTACATCCGCTATATTCACTCCGATTAATTCCGCCGGTGTAAATCCTTCTGAGCCAACTAAACACCGATATATTTTACCGCTATAGGGATCTGATACTTGAAATGAATCTGTATCAATAATTGTAGGTAACGCCCGATTATTCACTAAGATATTTTCTAGCTTGATGTCTCCCAAAACATAACCTTTAAGGTGAATTGCTTGGATAATAGCGGCTATATTCCGCGCTACTACATGAAGAAAATACCAATTAGTTTCTAACTTGTATTTTCTTCTCATTATGGGCGTACAAAGCTTTAATAACGTTTCTGAACCCACCACTTCTGGCATTAAAAACCCAACGACTTTTCCCTGGTTATCTTCCAAGATAGAATAGGGCCAAGCGAAGGAAATATGGTTAAGATGAGCATTAGGATCACTGGGACGATTTCTCACCATTAACTGTAATTTATCAACCCTTTCATTATGGGGATTGTGGTAGATTTTCGCTAAGTACCCATTAAAGTTAGTGTGCCATACTTTCGCTTCGCCACTGTCGGCCATTTCTTGCGTCAGGGTAATCAAGCGATTCTGTAGTTGACAGCGATAAGTTAAAGACATCAAAAAATCTCCGAGTATTTATGCTGTTCAGTCCCATCGTAGTTGGGTTGAACAATAGTGAAACCCAACATTTTTTAATAATTGAGTTGGGTTTCGTTCCTCAACCCAACCT
>NZ_JADBSZ010000294.1:0-5369 GCF_020246425.1 Microcystis sp. M079S1 | reverse complement strand
GTCAGTTTTACTGAGATATAAGAATATTTCGGTGAAAAAGCGCTGATAAAAAGCCTCATCTTCTTGAAATTGTACCTCACAGAAGTAGATAGGAGTCTGGGGGTGATTATTTTGAGGCAGAAAGACTCCATCAAGACGAAAAGAAAGTTGTTTTACTTCCACTGAGTCAAAGCGGTAGTTATTCGCTTCGCTGATAGGGAGTTGAATTAATTCAAAGAAGATAGAGGGGAAAGATTGAAAGAGTTGATAAAAAATCGTGTCAGTTTTCATGCTTTTATTTCTTCATCCGCGCTTACTCTTAGACCGCATCAACGGACTCATTAAACGATCGCACAATCGAGACGATCCGATCAGCTTCCCGATCATTAAACATCCCATCTAGCCCTTCGGGATGGTTATCAGTAAAAGGAGGCTCGTAGAGCGCCCCCGGATTGATAACTCCGTTTTTAGCGAGGATATCGATGATATTTTCGATAAAACGGATTTGATTGGCCGAGAAGTTTGTCCCCTGCAAATAACGGGCAAAAGCTTGTTTAGCCGCCTGGCGTGCCGCTACGCGGATCCCTGCGGGATCAAGTCCGACGATTTCCAGGATCAGGAGCTTGAGGCTTTTTGTCTGGCCAAAAACCTCCTCAAAACGCTGACGGCTCTCAATTTCTGCGGCCGAAAATAGCATCTCCTCTAGGGCAGATAAATCCCTGTCCGTTAGGGGGATATTGCGCTTCAGCTTGGCAATTGCCACGTGATCCTGATGCTGACGGATATAGGCCTCCACTTTCCGGCGATACTGTTCGCGACTAAAACCGGTCTGATGGGTGGGAATATCGACAATCTGCACCTCCCCCATCTCATCGACAAAATCGGTGATCACGATCTGCTGCTTTTGGCGATCGATAAACTTGACCAGATCCCGGACACGCACCCGAATCCCCTCCACCATTGACGGCGTTGCGCCGGTCCACCAGCTTTCGTCCTGCACCTCGCGAATAAAGGCCAATTGTCCCTTAATCATCGGGATATCGGGCTTAGTCTCCAGTTGACCGAGAATATCCCGCACTTTGTCCCGCAATCGCTCATAACTACGGTCGGCCTTGAGAATGGCTAATTGCAGTTTCACACAGAGAAGGTCGAATTCCTTGGCCAGGGGATCCTCATTGGGCAGACTATTGGGTAAACCGGCCAAGCAGTCGGCAATGGTGGCCGCGTCCTCCTGACTGAGGTTGTTCCAACGCTGACGCTGACTAAAGGTTTCCACCTGCGGCAAGCGACGACGCACGAGGAAATTATCCCGGGGCATGGTGGCGATGTGTTGATGGAGTGCATCGAGCAAACTCGTGTATAGGTCGCCGGCCCGCTCGACTTTGTAAGTAGAGGACTGCTCTCTTGCCCTAGGTGTCGCGCTTGGCTTGGAGGGAGCGAGGCGGGTTGCCAACTCGAGGCGATGTTTAACTAGGCGACTGGTGAGGCTTTCGCGTATTTTCTGGCTTGTTTCATCGATATCCTGCTCGAAATACTCGAAATTGCCGCAGAGGTCGAAGACCAGAAACTCGGTTTTATGGTTGCCAGGCCCAAACAAATCCTGACAGAGACGGGTCCCGCGCCCGATCATCTGATTGAACTTCACCCGGGAGAATACGGGCTTAAAAAAGACCAAATTAACCACTTCCGGCACATCTACGCCGGTATCGAGCATATCCACCGAGACGGCCAAAATCGGTTCTTTGTTGACTTCGCTGAAGTCATCGAGCAGACTCTGGGCGTAATTGTCGTGACTGTCAATAATTTTGGCGAAATGACCTTTGTAGTGAGGATAGTTACTGTTAAAGCGATCGCAGATACATTGGGCGTGTCGGTGATTACGGGCAAAAATAATCGTTTTACCCAATCGATCGCCACTGTTGACCTTTAGCCCCCGTTGCATCAATAATTCTAATGCTTGATCCACGGTGTCGATATTGAACAACCAGTCATTAAAGGCAGCTGCGTTAATTGCCTGCGGTAGTTCGCCGCTTTCCTCGTCCCGGAACTTCTCCTCGTAGTCTAGCTGCTCCTGTGGGGTTAGCTCACTGTATTTAACCCCAGTACGCAGAAACTTAAACGGTACAGTAACGCCCTTGGGGGGGACGAGGTGGCCATCCCTAACGGCATCATTTAACTCGTAGGCGAAGGTAGGCACGCCCTGGGGTAGCTGGAAAATGCGGTAGGTGTCCCGGTCTATTTCCGAGCGCGGCGTGGCAGTTAGCCCCACCAGCAGGGCATCGAAATAATCGAATATTTCGCCGTATTTCTGATAAATGGAGCGATGGGCCTCATCGATGATCACTAGGTCAAAATAACCCACCCCAAAGATTCGCCCCTCTGCATCCATGCGATCGATGGCGTTGAGCATGGTTTGATAGGTGGAGAAGAGGACGTTAGCCCCCGTCACGTCCTTGCTGCGGGTCAGATGCAGGACGGTAACGCTGGGTAGATGACGCTGAAAGGCTCGATAGGCTTGCTTTAATAGGGCATTGCGATCGGCCAGAAACAGGACTCGGTTTACCCAATTGGCACTCTTGAGCAGTTCCACTAATGCGATCGCGGTTCGGGTTTTGCCGGTTCCGGTGGCCATTACCAATAGGGACTTACGGGCGCACTTTTCTTCAAAGGTTTCGGTGATGCGGCGGATGGCCTCTTTCTGGTAGGGGCGGCCGACAATATCCTCGTTAATGGCGGTGTTGCTGAGGCGTTTACGGTGGGAACGGCGGAAAATTAGCCGTTCTAGCTCGGTTTTTCGCAGGAAACCGAGGACGGGACGGGGGGGATAGGTGAGATCATCCCAGAGATAGGTTTCATAGCCGTTACTGTAGAAAATAACGGGGCGTTGGTTGTAGTTTTTTTCTAAGCAGTCGGCGTAGAGTTTGGCCTGATTTTGGCCGCTGTCGGGGCTTTTGCTGCTGCGTTTTGCCTCCACGACGGCGAGGGGTTTGCCGTCGTCGCCCCATAGTACATAATCGGCGAAACCGCGTCCGGTATCTCCGGGCTTTTGGATGGGCATCCCCCACACCTCGAACTCTGTGGCGTTGGCTGCTTTGGTATCCCAGCCGGCCTCTTGGAGTAGTACATCGATCAGGTAGCGGCGGGTGTCGGCTTCGTTGTAGTCGTGCTGGTCAGCGATTGCTCGATTTTGGGCGAGGAGGGCATCCCGTTCGGCCCTAGCGGCTGCCAGTTCGGCCTCGGTTTGGCGCTGTTTTGCTTCGGCCAATTGGCGCAGGGCATCGCTTTGGGATAGGCGTTTTTCCAGGTCTTGCAGTTGTTTGGGAGCGGGGGGTGCGGCCGGGGGTATCTTCTGGCGATCGAAGCGAATATCGCCCAATTCTCGCCCATTCTGCCCATAGTAGCGCACGAGCCAGTAGGTGAGATGAAATAGTTCCTCGATCAGGTGCAGGGAGTCCCGTTCACTGATGGGGCTGGTATGGTGGGCGGCGTTGTTGCCGATTCTGTGGATGGTGCGAATTTTGCCGAAAAGTCCTGGTTTAAGGTTATCTTTAAAGGTTTGCTCGTGGATAAGAGCGCCTAGGCTATTGTCCCGGGGCGGTTGCAGGTAGGGGTCGTTTTCATAGAGCCAGCAGACCATTTGTTCTAGGACAAAACGGGTATAGAAGCAACTGGCCCGGGGGTTACTGAAGACTAATCCCTCCGCTTGGCTGGCATGATCGTAGATTGTCGGGAATTGATCTCGCAGGAAGGAGAAGTTTGAGTCCATATTGCGCTCCCCAGTCTATAACTTTATTATTCCCAAAGTTTTGGCTATCTCTATATTTTACCTGATTATTGTTTAACAATTGTATAAAAAAACAGCAAGTTCGGTTATTTCATCTAGGTTTTTCCCGCGTGACAGTGTGAGATGATAGGAATCTTGGTTAATTGTCCAACGGTCTTTTTTAATGGTATTTCCCACAAGATTATGGCAGTAATCCGCCGGCTGCCATGGCTACAGTTCCCCTCGGAAGGCACGTTGTAAAAGGGAATTAAAGAGATTGTCTATATTTTCGTAATCTTTTTGATAGTTAGATTGAGTACCAAGAATCTTTTTATAAATATCTCGATATTTTTTTTGGTTTGACATAGGAGGAACTAATACTGAAATTCGTCTCAATCCTGCTTGATTAATTCCTGAGATGGTTGATTTAGTTACATTTGGGAAAACATAAGCAGATCTTGCTCTAGGTTCGAGCATATAGGAAAAGAAGAAAAAGGAGTCGATCACCTCAGCATTAAGCCGTACTCTGATGAGACTAGATTCAAATATTAAAGGTTGATCAGCCTCTGAAATTAAGCACGGTTTTGCGGAACCTTCATAATTAAGAGATCTGCGCGCAATAAGTACATCATTTGGGATTAATTTATATTTTTCAAATTCTTCCGATGTTACTTGAACTCTTTTAAGTTGACCTCTTTCGACAAAATTGTAAAAAGCATCAGACATATGAACCATTTCTACTCCATCAGGTGCTTCTACATAGCGTTCTTTCGGAAAATATGCTCCATTTTGCAAAGGCTCGGCTAAAAGCTCTCCTAATGATATTTTTCTCCACCCTTTCGGATTAGTAACAGGATCACCGAACATCTCTAGGAAAGTTGATCGCAATAACTCCTCAGTCAACCGAATTGCCTCCTTGCGCTTGCGTCGCACCCCATCCGCTTTATCTAAAATTGCCGCAATTTTTCGCTGTTCTTCGAGGGGTGGGAGGGGAATTTTACATTTTTTTATTTCACTTATGGCGGCTAAATTTTTAAGCGCACTTCCAGCACTTTTACCAAAGATATCCCGCTGATATTTTGGTGATTCAAGTAGCCACTTTAGGTAACGACAAAGTATAATCTCCGGGTTTGGTCTAATACGCATAAGTGCCTGATTGATGACTCCAGGCAAGGCTTCACAGGGGACAATTGCGACTTTTCCAATAGTTCCAGCGCAGCTAATAATCAAGTCATGAGGCTTAACATTGAAGCCTTCCATTTCACGAAATTTGTCTTCGTCAATAAAATAATTTCCAATTTGAAAATCATCTTTAATTGCGTTTTGTTGTTCGTAGACCTTAAATCCGCTTTCGACAAAAATTTCTTTCTTAAGAGAACCTCCGAAAGGGCCACGTCGAATCGCACCTTTTTCATGTGCAGCTATGTCTCCGAGAGCAACTAATGACCATGTTTTTGGTAAATTCATCCCAACATCTCCTTATAACGCGTGTAAAACCTGATCAATCTTATTTTCAAACATAAATCAAATATCCTTTCGGTGGACTAAAGCGGTGGGTTACGACGGATTGTTAGATTGACTTTAACGCCTAGATTGTTGCCGTCTAACCCACCCTACTATGAACTCT
>NZ_JADBSZ010000293.1:0-3848 GCF_020246425.1 Microcystis sp. M079S1 | reverse complement strand
AGGAACTTTTTCTATATACATGGCTATCATTTTAGCAAATGGAGAGAATTCTTGTCCATTAAGAAATGTTACAAATTACATGGGTACATTAAGAAAAGTTAAGGGGGTGCATCCATTGATGGATAAGGGTTTTCGGCTATTGTGGTATATATGTATGGGGGAAGTTCAGATATAAAGCCGCCCTCCGCTATCGCTAAAGGGCGGGGTTTCAGACCCAGTTTTTCGATGACCGATCATTGTTGATTGTCGGTATTTTGGCAAAACTGAGATGCCCCCAGAAAATTCGGACAAGCTAAGAGAAGATTTAATTTCAATCTGATCATGACAAAACTACCTGAAACTTCAGAAACTGAGCTTGCTATTATCTTTTTGGTTGTCAATCTTTCCCAACTGCTTCGGCAGTTTTTTGGGCTTTTTTTGTCTTTCTTGCTTTTTTTGCGAACAAATGAACTAAGACGTGAACTCGTGTTTGATAAAAATTATGTTTACAGCAGTTTACCCCAAGTAAAACTTATCACTTGGGTGACCAATCATTGGCATTTAATAGCACGATTCCTGGAGTGCCTTTTTCAGCAGACCCTATCTAATGGCAAGGAGAGAGTTAAACGGCTCTCTCCTTAATTATTGCTATTCGTCGTCGTCGCTGGCGCCAACTTGCTTGAGATGAATATGTTTTCTCCCCAAAGTAATTTCAAATTCATCTCCCGGTTTGAGTCCCATTTTTTTGGTGTAGGCCGAACCGATTAGGAGATTATTATTGGATTGGACACTGATCCGGTAGCTAGCCGAGCGCCCACCTCGTCCGTGGCCATTGGCACTGCTATCTAAGTCAATTCCCTCGGCATCGATTAAAGCATTGAGAAATTTCATCATATTAACGCGTTCAATACCATTTTTTGTCATGGTATAGTAGCCGCATTCCCGAGCTTTTTCCTCTTTGCTGAGGTTGCCTAGCTGTTTAACTTTCTCAATTAGTTCGAGGCCCGTCAGGGGTTCTGGATTGGTAGTTTTGTTCATTTAAGTTCGCGGCAGATAAGTAAAGGTTAGGGTCATCAAGGCTAGTCAAGGAGAATTGCTTCCCCTGACCAGAAACAATCGGGTTACGATTGATCTCTACACTCATCTTACACGGTATAAACTAAAAATTATCACTTGCTTGAGGAAATTGATTGTAATTGATTACACGGGATCTCTCGATCAAAATCTTAACAGAATTTATCAATGTTGATCGAGATGCCGGGGTAAGGGAGGTTAGTCTTTCTGTCATCAATGAGAGCAGGGGGTAGGATAGATATCAAGAGGTAAAAATGAGGGATAATGAAGCTAACAACTAGGGGTCACTATAGTGTTAAAGCCTTGCTGGATCTTAGTTTACAACCTAGGGGAACTCCCGTATCGGTAAAATCGATCGCCCTGCGTCAAGATATCCCGGCCGCTTATCTAGAGAAATTGCTGATAGAAATGCGACGAGCGGGGTTAGTTCGCTCCTTTAGGGGAGCGCAAGGGGGTTATCAATTGGCTAGGCCGGCAAATCGGATCTCGTTGGGGCAAATTTTGGAGGCGGTGGGAGAGACGATCGAGCCATTATCAGGCTATCATCCCAGGGACGAACAGGCAGAAGATTGGGTGACATTTACTATCTGGAAACACCTACACGAGAAATTAAAAGAGGCCCTAGGGAAGATTACCTTAGCGGATTTATACTACGATGCGCGTAGCTGGATCGCCGCTAGGGGAGAGGAAACCAGCTTTATTGTTTAGTAGTTTAGAAGTTATGACAGCAACAACACAAGCAAAGATTTATGGGGGGGGTTGTCACTGTGGAGCGATCCGTTTTCAAGTGGCGATCGAGCATGATCAAGCTCTAGACTGTAATTGTTCGATTTGTCAGAAAAAAGGCTTTCTGCATCTGATTGTTCCTTCAGCACAATTTACCCTCCTAAGCGGTGAAGATTTCTTAAGTACCTATACATTTAATACCCACACGGCCCAACATTATTTTTGTCGTGTTTGTGGTATTCATCCTTTCTATCGTCCCCGCTCCCATCCTGACGCTATAGATATAAACCTGCGCTGTTTGGATGGCAATGTCTTAGGCGATTTTCAGATCCAGTTCTTTGATGGGGCTAACTGGGAAGACAATATTGAGAAAATTCGGGCTATCGATGGCAAAAGGGAGTAATGGTGAAGGAAACGGCAACGGCGATCATTTTAGTATTAGGAGCGGTTTTAGATTATCTGATCGGCGATCCCTGGGGATGGATTCATCCAGTGCAGGTGATGGGGGCGATTATTGCCGTTGCCACAAAAGTTATCCTTAATTGGACGCGGGAAAAAATTTGCCAACGTTTAGCGGGCATAATTCTGGGACTAGGTTTAATTATCTTGGCCGGGGTCTTAACTTGGCTAGGAATCCAATGGTTAGGTCAGGTCAATTTGCTGCTGAGTTGCCTAGTACAAATGATTCTCTTGGCTAGTTGTTTAGCCGGTAGAAGTTTACGCAGGGCTGCCGAAACAGTCATCGCACCTTTACAAGCGGAAAATATCACCTTAGCTCGTTGCCAACTAAGTTTATACGTTGGTCGCGACACAGATAATCTCGGCCGGGAAGAAATCCTCCGCGCCCTATTAGAAACCGTCAGTGAAAATGGTGTGGATGGAGTTACCGCGCCGCTTTTTTATGCCCTTCTCGGTGCTTTTCTGGGGGTGGGGCCAGTTCCCCTCGCTTGCGCTTATAAAGCCGCTAGTACCCTCGATTCGATGATTGGCTATCGTCGGCCACCCTACACCCATATTGGTTGGTTTAGTGCCAAAAGCGAGGATGTTTTGACATGGCTACCTTGTCGTTTGACGGTATTAACTCTCGCCCTGATTTCGGGCCGGCCAGGGTGGGTTTTAAGCATTTGTTGGCGCGATGCCCGTCGGGATCCTAGTCCTAATTCTGGATGGAGTGAATGCGTCTATGGGGCGATTTTGGGGGTGCAATTGGGGGGGAAAAATCAATATCGGGGCCAGATTGTGGAAAAACCTTTATTAGGCGATAACCTCAACCCGATTACCGTCAAAACCGTCGAACAGGCTTTGAATTTAACTCGTACTTGTGTATTACTCTGGCTGGCGATCGCTGTTAGCTGCTTGATTGCTAGAGATTTTGCTCAATTGTAGCGACCACAGGCGACGGCGTTGACGGGATTGACGCTGCCAGTAACGGATAATCAGGGAGAAGGTCAAGAATAGGGATTGCAGTATCTGTATCTGTCCGCAGAGACGTTGATAGTTTTGTCTGAGATAATAGGTTTTTGCCCCGGCGATGATAATATATTCTGGGGCGGGGTAAAAAATGTGGTGTAAACGTCGTTCCATCCGATTGAAAATTTTGGTCACTCGCCCTAAAATCCGCCGCAATTGCCACAATTTCCAGACTAGAAAGCAATTAAATAAAGTTAGGCCTAGATTGAAGCCGAGGACAAAAAAGAACATGGTCGAGGCGATGGTCGAGTTATGCCAATTTTAACCCACATTCCCCACTTCAAAGTGTAGGGGAAAGAAATCTAATAAGCTGCCCGCGTATTTAAATTGCCTGTTGAGATGAGGCAAGAGGCACTCTTGCAAGAGGCAAGACCCCCCCAACCCCTAGGACTGTTTCATTCTCCCATCAGAATATCAAAAGTAAAAGCGATCACTGTCTTTGTAAAATGAGGAGTGACTGGCAACTTTTAAATATATGTTGAGCTTAATAGAAAAACTGAAACAAGTCAAGGACTTTCGGAAAGATAAAGGAAAAAGACACCCTTTATGGATAGTATTAGTAGTAATAATACTGGGAACAATGCTAGGATACTCAGGTT
>NZ_JADBSZ010000292.1:0-9301 GCF_020246425.1 Microcystis sp. M079S1 | reverse complement strand
GATAGGGGACTTGCGTGGGAATAATATCCCAATCGATCGGAGGGCGCAAGCTTTGCGCCCCTACAGTAACGGATTTTGTCCACAATGTAGGGGCGAACTGCGTTCGCCCAAAAGGTACATTATCAAAGCGCAAGTCCCTAGGCAGTCTAAATTAGGAGAAATGCTGTCAGGCGCATTATAGTTTGTTAATGCACCAGAAAAGAAAAGCGATCGCTTAGGATAATATAAGCTGTTGACTATCTAAATTACTCGTTAAGATTGCAGGGGAGCGGGGAGCACCGGAGCAGGGAGAAGCAGTTTGAGCATTTGTACTAAAATTTCCCCTACGCAGTTTAAATTCAGTACAGCTTATCATTATGCAATTACTAAAACTGACTCGGTAGAATTATTGCTAAATCTCTTAATAGCTTGTTTATGTTTTAAAATAAGACTGATTAGATGATGAGTGGTACAATTTCCAATCCTCAGCCAGATGAACTTTGGAGGTTGGCCATACAACAAACTCCGTTGATAAAAATCAGAATCTTTCGAGACAATTATAAATCCATTGATACACGCATATTCCCAAATCCTTTGATCGGGAAACCCTTTTAGGCCACAATCTCTAACATGAGTGCTATCGGGAAAATGTGATACCAGCAACAGAGGTAGTTTAGGTGATAAATTTTCGTCAAATAGCAGCTTCATAGGGAATAACCATTAAACGACGATCCCTCTCGGCGGCAAATGCAAAACAGGCTTGTATATCTTCTAAGGTAAGATCGGGGAAATCATCTAATATTTCTTCAATAGTCATCCCTCCTCCTAGATAATCAAAAATATCTGCTACTGCAATACGAGTATTGACAATGCAAGGCTTGCCACTGCGAATGTCTGGGTTAATCACAATCCGATCTCGATATTTAGCTGCAAAAGACATAGTAATAATTGTTGTTGGCTAATGATTATTATAGCTTAATACCATTTTTCTAAAGTAATGGCAGAGATGGTTAATTACCCTCACCTCAACCCCCCCGACATCGGGGGGGGTTGGGGGGGAAAGGGGAGTAGAATGTCTGCCACGAATAAAGAAAAATGGTAAGCTGTTCGTAATTTAAATTGCTTGTTGAGACGAGGCAAGGGGGAGCGGAAGAGAGCGATTGCGTCGAGTTTGTTGTTGCCACTGTTGGGTATCAACATCAGTAAAAGTATTATTGTTAGCAATTTTTTTCAAAGCATTGGCCATTTTCTGACCGTTAGATCGATTTTCACCAATGATATTTTCTTCTAATAAGGTAATATAAACATTAACAGGATGTTCGGAGTTGATTTCAGGGGTTTCATCAAGCCATTGAAGGGTATTATTTGTCAAAATTGCTTTAAAGGTTTTTAGCATAGTTTTCTCCACCGTTAAATGATACAGGATAAATGATTCAGACTAGCCCTAACCCGATTTTAACACAAAACCAACCCAACCAACTCCCCTGACCTCAATCTTTTAAATTAACGTCTTTGGATCATTTCATAATCAAAAGTTCATTACCAGAGCGAAAAAATTAGGCAAAATGGTGATAGTCACTTTACCTGTTTTTAAGGGAGGCTAATTCATCTGCGATGACTGGGTGAAAATTAATCATTAAATCAATTCAGGTTTAAGTGACTGACCAATCTTCTATTTTGAATTCGTCAATTTGTTGAAAGTCGGTACTATTACGAGTTAAGAAAATTCCTTTGTTTGTTAAAGTAATTGCTGCTATTTTAAGCTCCATTTTTCCCAGACGAGGGTACAATTTTCGCAAGCGTTGATATTCTAACATGGCGACTTGATTGAAAGGAATTAACACAATTGACTGATAGTCAATGATTAATTGTTCTAACCCTTGATAAGCTAAAATTTGCTGTTCTACTGTTTTTGCTTTGGATATGAATAAAAGTCTTCCTCTTACTTGTTCTTCATAGGTAATAATTGTAACCGCCACTTCTGGATTATCTAGGGTGGCTAACTTTTTTAATATTTGCTTTCCTTCTTTTCCATTCCGTTGAATAAAGCTAAGGTGATCGGTATCAAAAATCTATGTCATGTATTAAAGTTATCACTCAACAGATTTACGCCATTCTTGTCCTAGTTTAACCACTTCATCAAAGGTTTGATCTTCCTCAAAACTTCCCGCTATCTTTAACCACCAAGAATGGGGTTGAGTCAGTTTTTGTTTAATTTATAATAATTCTGTTTCTAAAGCAGTCACTCTTTGTTCAAGGGTTAAAGAGTTATCTAGAATGGGATTGATCTTCATATCTCTCTTTAATGGTTACGAGTATCAATAGTATTTTATCTTATGTTTATTGAATTCGTCAATAGACAACAAATAAAGCGCATTATACTTTGTTAATGCACCCGATAAAAAAGCGATCGCAATTGAATATTTTAATCAGTTATTTCTTGAGTTTCTTCATCCCAAAACCTAATCCTAATAAACCAAAACTTAACAAGCTTGAAGGTTCAGGAATATTTACTACAACGGGATTTTGAGTAACACTCACCATGCCACTATTGGTAAAGCTTAATCCAGTTACGAAAGCAAGAGGATTAGTAGGATCAAGCATTTCCATTGTGTCAATACCGCTAATACGGAAGCTACTAAAGCCCATAGTATTATAGTCTAATAAGTTGAAGGATGTTCCAGCTGTCAGAGGAAAACTACCAACACCGCCGGGTAATTCTAGGGTGAAGTTACTGTCTCCATTGGGTAAGGGACCAGGAATTAAAACAGAAGCAAATAACGGACCTCCTGTAACGGCATAATCATAACCCACTGCCACATCGGGATCGAAGAAGAAGATTTGACCCGGGACTATAGGAATATCGACAAAACTAAAACCATCGGGATTAGTGGGGTCTGGAGTTGGTAAAAAGGGATTTTCAAGAGTACCATCACCTATTGCTATATCTATTGGTACTACAACCATCATAGAGGCTTTGCTAGGTAATGCGGTCACTCCCAACAAGAGGGCCGATGTCATAGCGACCGATAGAGATTGTAGCAAGGGTTTAGTTGATTGATTGGGTTTAATTGCCGTTTTCATCCTAGAATAATCCTTAGTTGAACTTAAGTTACGTTTAAGGGTACTACAGGCTTTTAAAAAATAACCTAGATTTATCTGTCAGTGATTTAATCAATGGTTTACAATCCTTGCAACAACGTTATTTAATTCAAAGGGAGCAAAACCGATTTCAATTATCATCTATTTTTAAAGAGTATATCAAAAGCGATCGCTTTTCCCAAATCTGACTATAAGAGTTTGATCCCCCTAAATCTCTCTTAAAAAGGGGGACTTAAAGCTGAAAAAAGGGGCTTTGCGCCCCCTAAAAATCTTTAGTCAACGGCTTAAAAATCTACACCAGACTATAGACAATTACCAAACCCAAAACTGCGGCAAAGACAATTAAAGCGTAGAATTGGGCGCGACCATTTTCGAGGTATTTGAGACCTTCACCACTGACAAGAGTAGCTAAACCGGTTAAATTCACTGCCCCATCGATAACGCGATAATCCACTTCCATAATTTGCCGTGCGAGACGACGACAACCCTGGACAAAAACTCGATCATAGAGATTATCAATGTACCATTTGTTCAGGGAAAAACGATACAAAACGGGGAATTTTTCGGCAATAGTTGCGGGGTCAATTTTCTTCTGGAGATACATCAAAGAAGCGACAGTAATCCCGATTAAAGCAATCCCCACCGAATTACCCGCCATAATCAGAAACTCTGTCCAATCAAAAGCATGAACTTCTTCCACCACTTCGTTAGGAACATGAATAAAACCCTCGAAGAAATTCTGCCAAGGTTTACCCACCAAACCGATTAACAAAGAAGGAACCGCTAAAATCATTAGAGGTAAAGTCATCGTAATTGGCGATTCGTGGGGTTCATGGGCATGATGGCCGTGGTTGTCTTCTTCCTGTGCTTCCGAGTCTAATTGCTTAACATTCATTGCCCCCGGTCCAAAAGCTGGAATCGCGCCCGCATTGGCTAACAGTCGGCGTTTAATCTCCTTATTAGTGCCTCTAAACTCCCCTTCAAAAGTGTTAAAGTACATCCGGAACATATAAAAAGCTGTTAAACCCGCAGTCCCCCAACCGATTAACCATAAAGCTGGGTTCGCCTCAAAAGCTAAACCGAGAATTTCATCCTTCGACCAGAAACCAGCGAAAGGAGGAATCCCACAGATGGCCAGAGTTCCCACCAGGAAAGTTAGGGCAGTAATGGGCATATACTTGCGTAAACCGCCCATCATCCGCATATCTTGCGCTAAAACCGGCTCATGACCGACCACATCCTCCATACCGTGGATGACCGAACCGGAACCGAGGAACAACATCGCTTTAAAATAAGCATGGGTCATCAGGTGGAATAACCCCGCACTATAAGCACCGATACCCATAGCCATAACCATGTAACCCAATTGGGAGATGGTGGAATAGGCTAAACCCTTTTTGATATCATTCTGGGTGAGGGCGATACTTGCCCCTAGAAAGGCAGTAAAGGCCCCCGTCCAAGCAATTACCGTCATCGCCGTGGGAATTGGCTCAAAAACGGGATACATCCGGGCAATCAGGAAAACTCCGGCGGCCACCATGGTGGCGGCGTGAATCAGGGCCGAAATCGGGGTCGGACCTTCCATGGCATCCGGTAGCCAGACATGAAGGGGAAACTGGGCTGATTTGGCCACGGGTCCAAGGAAGACTAAAACGGCGAATAATGCCGCTAAACTGCCGGCAATGGCTCCAGAAGAGACTAATTCCTCTAGACGTTCACCCATGATATCAAACTCGAAGCTGCCGGTAGCCCAGAAAAGACCCAGCATTCCCAGTAATAAGCCAAAATCGCCGACGCGGTTGGTAACGAAGGCTTTTTGACAGGCCTCGGCAGCCGCCGGACGAGTGAACCAGAAACCTACTAGCAGATAGGAACACATCCCCACCAATTCCCAGAAAACGTAGATCTGGACGAGGTTGGGACTGATGACCAAACCGAGCATAGAACTGCTAAAAATGCTCAGATAGGCGTAAAAACGCACATAACCGGGGTCGTGGGCCATGTAACCATCGGTATAAATCATCACCAAAAAGGCTACGGTGGTGACGATAACCGACATTAAAGCGCTGAGGTGATCGATCGTATAACCCATTTTCAGGTGAAAGTTACCCGCCGATGCCCAATCGATCATTTGGTTGTAGGGAGCGTGTCCATTGATTTGACTCCACAACAGCGCAAAAGACAGCACCATCGACGCGCCGAGGGTAGAAATGATCAATACAGCATTTACCTGTCGCAGACGATTGGTGACTTCATTAAAGGAAATTAAGCCCGCGCCGACTAGGGTAGCGCCTACCAAAGGCAGGACGGGAACTAGCCACGCGTACTGATAAAGCGGTTCCATTCAGTAATACCTAGTTTACAACTTCACACTATTTGGTTTATCTTCATCTATTGTGACATAGGTTAATTCTTAAGAAAGTGTTTATACCTAGTTCTGCTCAATAAGGCGGCGAAAGGTCAAAGGATCTTATCAATTTGGCAGTTTAGCGAGCGGGACAGTAATTTTTAGGGAGAAGCGTGAAAATTATCGAATAACCACGAAAGCAAAGAAACAATCAAACCGCCAGAAAAGGAAATTATCGCCACGCTCGCCTCGCTACCAAGATAACGGGATAAAAAACTGCCTTGAATTTGGGCGATCGGTAGTCGCGGATTTAACCCCACTTGGATGCTGTTGGTATTGCCGGAAACGCTCACTTCTAAACCTTGTGATGCCTCGGTAATCTGCAAGTTTTCCCCCGTGGTTTTTAGTTTGAGGTTTTGGTTGCTATCCTCTCGGATAATTTTTATCTGATTTAATATCTCTACTCCAGGTTTCTCGACGATCAGGAATTGATTTTCTTCTAGCTTAAGATCCTGTTGAGCCATCCGGATATTACCAGAAATAATTGTCGATTCCACTAAGTCATCTCTCACATTATTACCGGTGATAATCGGTCGCTCAAATCTAACATTATTAACTTTAATATTGCGCCAAAAAATAGGCTGTTCTTTATCTTGAGAAAGTTGTAAATTAACCTCGATCGCTTGTTGTATTTCTAATTTAAATTCGGTGGTGCTGAGATTAAATTCGAGGGGAATATCCTCTTTTTTTTGGGGTAAATTAGCAATTTTATAACCAGAGAGAGTTATTTTAATCGGGTTGCCGCTAGGGTTAAATGATAAATTTACTGGTTGAGAATTTGGCTGCAAACTAAAAGCCAAAAGATTATTAAAAGGCGCGTATTTGAGATTTTTTACTCTAGTTTCTTTTTGTAAACGGAGTTCTTGCAGGATAAAATCCGCCGTCGGGGTAATTGTTAAAGTGCTATTTTCCCGGATTGATTCAATTTCTAGTCGCTCTCGTTTATTGAGTTCGGGATCTGCAAGACTGCTAAAGGTACCAGCGAGGGTAAATTTTTTCAGTCCCGATAGATCTATTTGGGAAAGATTATCGACATCTTTGAGCAATAAACTTTCGTTTTCTTGACAGGTAAAACTAAAGCTTTTTACCAATAAATTGCCTTCAAAGTTTTGTTTAACTGGGATAATTCCCCAAAAAATCGACAGGAAAACAAGTGCTAGAGTAACTATAAAAACTGTGCAAAACTTGAGATTTTTCCTGATAAATCGCCAGAAACTTTTAAAATTATGCTTGGACTTCATTTTAGCCACTGGGGATTATGTTCAAAAGTTATATTAATCGGGGCATTTCTGGGAGGAGCATCATCTTGTTCTAATAAAGCTTTGACTCGCAATTCGTACAATCCCGCCTTAGCCAGTTTACCATCAGAAGTACGACCATCCCAACTCAAGAAAATTTCTCCTTTTGGTTGCCAGTTAGGGCGAGAAGTCTCATAGATAACCTTGTTGTTCTGGAGGATTTGTAATTCTTTGATCTGGCTACGCACATTAGTAAAAAAGACGAGATCGTATTTTCCCGACGGATTAAAAATAACTGGCAAATAGATCAATCTACCCTCACTGATATAGGCCGTGGCCCGCAGACTGTCAAGGACGATATTCTCCCTGTCGATAACATCATTCGACCATTTAAATTGATATCGAGAACCTTGAGGATGCAAGGTAATAGGATCGAGTTGATAATTTTTCCGCACAGAACGCACCCTCACTTTTGGGGCTAAATTATTGCGGGCAGGCACTTCTAGCTGCAAGTAATCACTCATCCCCCGAATCCGGCCGATAGAAAGGGAAATAAGACTAAAACTGCCTGCAATATCGATCGGGGCTATTCCTTCACAGCGGTTGTCATTATCTCTCCGGATATAATTGCTAAATCTAGTATCTCCCTTGCCACAGTTTTGAGCTTGAATAGCAGGGAAAAGTGAGAGCAAAACAAGACTAAAAATTGTTAAGTTCAGGGCAGTAATTGTTTTTTTCATCTAGTGTAACCTTCCATTCACATAACTGTTTTAAAATTTGAGTTGCGGTATGAGCCACAGCGATACCAGCATTGCTATTGAGTCGGGACTCGTTAACTGTATTAAACACCAATCCGATCACCCGCATTTCTGGATCGAGTACGGGACTCCCTGAAGCGCCCTCTGCCAGACTCGTATCGATTAATAAATGGCCTGTGCTAGATTGAATGTTGATTACTGTAGTCTTGTATTGAGACCAATCTTTTGATTCAGGATGTCCGATGATAGAAATCGGTGTGTCTGGGCTGATCTTATCTTGATAAAAGGTTAAAGAGCCGATATCACTGGGCAAATCCCTGACTTCCAGCAAAGCTAAATCCAATTTTTCATCGGGTTCGTTGATGTGAACTATTTTCGCCACTGCACGAGCGCGGGGAAGGTTCGGTAGATTTTCGCCGTAATAGGGTTCCACTTCCAGATTATCGCCCCTCTGTTCCGTGTCACTATCAACCACCACATGACGATTGGTGATAATCCACACCGTTGTTCCCTGGCGTTTGATCACATAACCCGTACCGTAGTTTGTCCCCTTGGCGTTACCAGTAAAGACAACACTGATTTTAACGATCGATCGCTTGATCCGGGTGAGGGGATCGTCTTGAGGTAAATATTTAGTATTATTCAAAGCTATGATCTGCTCTGGTTGTTGCTGCAACGATAACAAGCGCCGGGCCTCTTGCAGGTTATTGCGAGCAAATTCAAACTTCGGATCGATTTTTGTCGCCTTCTCGAACTCAGCGATCGCTTGCTCTAGCTTGCCCTGTTCCTGTAGGAGCAGACCCAAACCATTATGGGCAAGGGTGTGAGCGGTAGTAGGAGTCCCAGTAGTATTATCCGGTAAATCTAAGGCCCTACGGTACATTTCCTCCGCTTCCGTCAGTTTTTTCTGGTCATACAGCACGAGACCGAGATTGTAGTAAGCATAGACAAACTTATCATCAAGAGCGAGCGCCCTGCGGAACATTTCCTCGGCTTCCGTCAGTTTTTTCTGATCCCTCAGCACGTTACCGAGATTGTTGTAGGCAGGGACAAGCTTATCATCAAGAGCGAGCGCCCTACGGTACATTTCCTCCGCTTCCGTCAGTTTTTTCTGGTCCCTCAGCACCATACCGAGATTGTTGTAGGCATAGACATACTTATCATCAAGAGCGAGCGCCCTACGGTACATTTCCTCCGCTTCCGTCAGTTTTTTCTGGTCATATAGGACATTACCTATATTTTTGTAGGTTTCTGGAAGTTTTGGATCGAGAGCGAGAGCTTTTTGACAGAAAATCAGTGCTTCGTCTAACTTATTTTGACGGAATAGCGCAGCGCAGAGATTGCTAAAAGCCACAGCACTGTTAGGATCAAGCTGAATAATTTGTCGCCAGATTCTTTCGGCTTCCGGGTATTTTTTTTGCGCTTGAGCGGTTTTACCCTGTTGCCATAACTGCTCTAGTGTTTGTGCCACTGTTGTCGGCGGCATGATCATCAATGCCAAAGTTAACACCCAAGCCAGCCGCACCACTTTCATAAGCTGATTGAAAATATTCTATCTATAGGTTAACAGATAGCAATGGAGTCAGGAACATTGCTGCATCTTAGTCAGTTAAGTAAGTAGTTATAATTACATTGAAGATAGATTTTGCCTCTGATCCCCCCTGCTACCTTGATAAGGGACTTGCGTGGGAATAATATCCCAATCGATCGGAGGGCGCAAGCTTTGCGCCCCTACAGTAACGGATTTTGTCCACAATGTAGGGGCGAACTGCGTTCGCCCAAAAGGTACATTATCAAAGCGCAAGTCCATAAGGGGG
>NZ_JADBSZ010000291.1:0-18925 GCF_020246425.1 Microcystis sp. M079S1 | reverse complement strand
TCTGAATAATAAACTAAGGTTTTTTGACTACACCATAAATCAAATTCTCCTGCTTTAAAACCATCAGTGAACTTGATTTTACGTCGCTCATCAGATAGTTTGTAGCCTGTTAGTTTATACTCAACCGAACGACTATGCTTTTTAAATCGGGGAAAACCCTTTTTCCCTGGTATCTTAGCATGACAATTCTGATAAAACCTATTAATTGATTGCCAGGCTCTATCAGCAGCCGATTGACGAGCTTGAGAGTTTAATTTATTAACCCAAGGTGTTTCTTTGTTGTCTGCTAGTACAGCACAAAGCTTTTGAAGATCATTACGGGTTGTCCCCTTATTGTCCATCCAATAACGAACACAAGAGTTACGCACAAACTGAGAAGTTCTGATAGCTTCATCAAGCTGGTGATATTGCTCTGGGGTTCCGTTTTTTAGCTTTGTTCTACGACTAGCATTGATTAATCCTCGACCATTGGATAGTTTAATTATAACACAGTTTACCCATAGATGGTAGAATTAAACCGATGCTCTGGGGTTGATATTCTGGTCGGATTTCATCCCCCGCAAAGGTTGATGTCTTGTCGAAAAATTTAGCGGGGGCATTCATCCGACATTTTAGGTAAGTCCCTAAAGATAGTCTCAAGTTTCTCACAACAGAAGGACTGCCCGATCGGCTATACCCAAAACCGATCGATTTAGCGTTTGCGTTTGAGTAATTTAGAAATGCGTCGATTGTACCGCAACCAACGCCAGATTTTAATAACTAATTCCTCCACCCATAAAATAATCGCATCTAATCCCTCTAAAATCCGTTCTAAGGGGTGTTTAACGTAGCCGACGGGGGTTGATTCGGTTTCTAACCATTCTTCGTTAATTGGTTGAATTATCTCCCTAGCGTAGCGGGGATCTAATTGGGTTGCGGGGGGGGATTCTCCCGGAGTAATTTCAGCGGCGGCCGGGGGGATTTTTTGTAAAGATTTATTTTGTTTTTCTTGACTAAAAGCTTTTTTTGTGATACGAGGCTCGGCTGGTGTGCCTGGGGACTGGGGAAGGGGATAAGCGGGGTTAAGGCGGGGTTTTTCGGAGTCTTGGGGAGAAATAGCCAAGATATCGGCGGATTCTAGCCATGTTTGCTCGCTGACGGCGGAAAATGTCAGGGATTGGCGAGAGGAAAAGAAGTGATCGATCGCCGCTTGGATGAGTTTGCCGATCGTGAAGGGATCCGCTTGAGTTTGTTTTTCTAGCCAATCCTGGAGACGTTGCTTGAAGCTGATCAGCAGAGAATTAGGAAGACTTAAGGGATATTTTGCCGATAAAGCGGGTGAATCAGCACTATATTCTAAATTATTCTTCTCTTTTGCCCAGAAATGCTCGATCGCAGCATAAATTAACCAATAAAGTCGCCAGAGATAGGAGGAATTTTTCTCGAGAGTCGGGGACTGGTTAACGAGATCGGAAGGGGGGTTAGAGGTGTGGCTAACACTGCTGGGGATTGCGGGGGAGACAGCGAGAAATTTAGCCTCGAAAATTGCTAATTTTTCGTCAATAACTTCTAAAATCGCTTGAGAATTGAAATTAGGCAGTGGTAAGGAGGGTGGTATCGGGGTTTTGACGAGATGGGATTCCTGGAAGAGATTTATGGCGATCGCTATTTGTCCCTGTTGTTCCCAGCGTAGTAGGTTCCAAAACCAACGTATCGGAGGCAAGACAGGATTTTTATCGGTAAAATTCGGTAATAAAGGTGGATATTGAGGATTTAATCGCTTAATTTTCTGTTTTTCGAGGGCGTAGTTAGCCAGTGCCGTTCTAATTTGTTTTTCTATTTGTCTTTGGGTTTGATTATCGGTGATTTTGACGGTCTGGTGATCGTTAGTGACGAAAACTAAAGCTTGATCCTCTAGATCGGCTGCTATGCCAATAAATGGCGTTTCTTGGTCAGATAAGCTCTGTAGAAATTCTTTGATCGCATCCGTCCCCTCTTTTCCGGGGGGTGATAATTGTTTCTGGAGACTGTTCCCCAATTGATTAGCCGTCATCCGCAGCGATTGTACCAGCAAATAGACGGGATAGAGGGCTATTTGCAGGGCAATAGCGATCGCATTTTGACCGCGACGGGAGACGCGGCCGAGGTTATCTTTCAGACGGATCAAGCGACGGTTGATCAGGTTGAACAGTCGGCTTTTATAGGGATCGGCAGCCATGGATTTTGGGCGATAACATCTTCAATTAGACTATCCTATTGTGCAAGGACGGGATTAAAAAAATTTTGGCCAAAACCCTTGACTCCCGGAAAGATTATTGTTATATTTAAAAAGGTCTGAAATCCACGCCCCCATCGTCTAGTGGCCTAGGACACCTCCCTTTCACGGAGGCGACAGGGATTCGAATTCCCTTGGGGGTATGAAAAGAAGGTCAGAAGTGTCAAGCTTCTGACTTTTCGGTTTTTTTCTCCCGTTGATGGCTTTTCGGTAAGCTGACGGTGAAGATTGTTCCCCGATCGATCTGACTCTCGACGCTAATTTGTCCATGATGACTGAGGGTAATCGCTAAAGCGATCGCTAATCCTAATCCTGTTCCCCCGGAAGTGGCGGAATTTTGTCGTGCGGGATCGAGACGATAAAAGCGATCGAAAATATGGGACAAAGCAGCCTCGGGAATACCGATTCCGTTATCTTTGACGCGTACCAGTAACACCGATTGTCGATCGCGTTTACTTTTCTCCAATTCCACTGCCACATTTTTAGGCTCAGATTCGGGCAAAAAAGCGTGTTTTAGGGCATTAGAGATTAAATTTGTGAATAAACGGGCTAATTGATCCCAATCTCCCCCCATAGTAAACATTTCATCGCTGTAGGAAAAATCCTCTTGGTCCGGTTCCACAATCGACAAAGAGAGGGAAATTCCCTGCTTATCGGCGATTAAACGCTGTTCTTCCACCACTTCCATCAATAGAGCATCCAAAGGTACAGCTTGCTCGATCGGTTGGACGATGCCACTATCAGAACGGGCTAAAAAGAGCAGATCATTGACTAAATTGCCCAATCTTTCCGTTAAACGCTCGATCACTTGCAAGCGTTGATGGCCAGTTTGGGGATAGGCGATCGCCATTTGCACGTTAGTTTGGATAGTGGCGATCGGATTGCGTAATTCATGGGAAGCATCGGCGGTAAATTGTTTTAAACTCTGATAGGACTCTTTTACCGGTTGAATGGCTAAACCGGACAAAAACCAACCAATCCAGGCAACACTAGCAATCATCAGGCAAATTCCGGCGATTAAATCCCATAATAGCTGTCTAATCGGTTTTGTCACCTCAAACCAAGGATGACTTACCCGCAGATATCCCAAAACATAATGACCGATTTCCACCCTTTCGGTTACTTGTCGCAGCAGACGATTATCGGATAAGCGAATAGTTTCCCCTTGACGGTGGGGATGGAGGGGAACATCTAAGGATTCGGCCAGAGTTGACCAAAGTAGATTACCTTGGGGATCAAACCATTCCAAATCTATATGATCGTCCTCGACGGATTTACCCTGACTGGGAAAACTTGCGAGGGGATCGACGCGATAACGTCCTTGATCCGGGGGAATCGATTCGATCACGAGGGAACGATTTACCACCTCAATGATGTGTTTGAGGGTATCATCAATGCGATCCACTAGGGTATGGCGCACATAAAAATACATTCCCGTAGCGAGAAAAAGTAGTAGTATGGCAGTGACAACAGTGTACCATAAGGCTAAACGGCGGCGAGTGGCTTGGAACACCGATAATCTATGGATTGGCTAGAGATTTTTAGAGCAATGTATCCTATTTTACAGCTTATTTGATCGATTTAATAATCGAGAATAAATTATTTTTAGCTATAGGGAAAAACTGACGGTTGCCAAGAATAGCTAGACTTGAACGCTCATAGTCCTGAAAAATTGCCCCTAACAAAAGTATTTTTAGATACATTCTTCCCAATAATTGTTTGAGTAGAACTACAAAAGCAGTCAAAGTGAATTATATTTAACCCTATGGTGACAGGGCTGACAGGAACGGCTAAAAATATTTTTGAGCTTATGTGAATTAATCACAACTATAAATGATGAATTTAAATTACTGGTTAATGAAATCGGAACCCGATGTCTATAGTATCGAGGATTTAAAAAAAGATGGTCAAACTATTTGGGAGGGGGTGCGAAATTATCAGGCCCGCAATTTTCTCCGTCAGATGAAACGGGGAGATTTGTCCTTTTTTTATCATTCTAATACCACCCCGCCGGGGATTGTCGGCTTGATGCGAGTGGTGCAAACTGATATGATCGATCCCACACAATTCGATACCGATAGTCCCTACTATGATTCTAAATCCTCCCCAGATTCCCCGCGCTGGTGGACGGTTAAAGTTGAGTTCGATCGCCTTTTTCCCCAACTGCTGCCCCTGGGAATTTTAAAACAAAATTTTACTGCCGATGAATTATTATTAGTAAGGACAGGAAATCGTCTGTCAGTGATGCCTGTCAATCAAGCGATCGCAACAAAAATTCTCGCTTTAGTCGCTCATCAAGGAGTATAAACTGTGAACCAGAAAGATGCTATTAATTTACTTTCCCTGATTGGGGGATTATTGGCCACTATTGTCATTTTAGCGGCCTTTAATGCCTATGTGATTATCACCCCCGGACAAGCGGGGGTTTTAAGTGTTTTAGGAAAGGCTAAGGACGGGGTTTTATTGGAGGGATTGCACTTTAAACCTCCCTTTGTTTCTAGTGTCGATATCTACGATGTTACGGTGCAAAAATTTGAAGTTCCCGCCCAAAGTTCCACTAAAGATTTACAGGATTTATCCGCTAGTTTTGCGATTAATTTTCGTCTCGATCCGACGCAAGTGGTGTCAATTAGAAGAACCCAAGGCACCCTACAAAATATTGTTGCTAAAATTATCGCCCCTCAAACCCAAGAATCCTTTAAAATTGCCGCCGCTAAAAGAACAGTAGAGGAGGCAATTACTCGACGCAGTGAGTTAAAAGAAGACTTTGATAATGCCCTATCGACTCGGTTAGAAAAGTATGGTATTCTAGTCTTAGATACCAGTGTGGTAGATTTGAATTTTTCTCCAGAATTTGCTCGGGCCGTCGAAGATAAACAAATCGCGGAACAACGCGCCCAAAGAGCCGTTTATATCACCCAAGAAGCGGAACAACAGGCCCAAGCAGAAGTTAATCGCGCTAAAGGGAAAGCTGAGGCACAAAGACTATTAGCAGAAACTTTAAAAGAACAGGGGGGAGGATTAGTTTTACAGAAAGAAGCGATCGAAGCTTGGCGCGAAGGTGGGGCGCAAATGCCTCGGGTTTTAGTCATGGATGGATCGGGAAAAAATAGCGTACCATTTTTATTTAATTATAGTGATTCTTTTCCAGAAAATACCCCCTAAATTCGGGTCTATTTAGCCGAATTGTTTTCTCAAGATACAGCCTTTCCCATCAAGAGGAGGATTTCAGGAAGAATTAAAAGACTCATTGTGCAAACAAGTCATTAAATAGGCGGGTTCATCGAATTGGAAGTTTAGGAACAAGCACAGAGTCATCGCTAATGGTAATTGCCGTAGCTCCTGTCAGTTCCGTTTCCAGAGTAAGTAAAACATCTAGAAGCCTTTGAGCAACCACATCAGGTCTGGCAGAAGATAACCGTAATTTGACAATCCCGTTGCCTAAAGGCTCGGAAAAACAAATCTCGTAAGCTGCCGAGACTTTTATCGAAAATTAAATGAAGCCAGATAAGTACAAACAGCCTTGTATTGAGAACAGGATAGTCATTTTTGGGGAGTCTTTTTAAGATTGTCTTGACAATTCCCGCAAAATAGTTTAGCATCATGATAATGATAATAATAATAATTATCATTTAAATGTGACTAAAATATCATAATTTTAGTCGCTTTTTTGCTTGATGAAGCTATCATTGAACACTTCTGGTTAGACGGCTACCAATTCTGATAAAAAACCAAAATCAACAATCCGCAACCCACGCAGTAACTTCATCATTAAATTGGTGCGTTACGCTTTCGCGCTTCGCACCCTACGAGAATTGATAATTAGGGTTTGCTGAAAAAGTTTGTTGGTGGGGTCAGGAGTCAGGAGTCTCCGAGTCAGTAGCCGGTCGTTTCAGGCTTTGTTGCCCTCTCTTTTCGTACCAGTTTATGTACTACAAGAAGGATAATGCCAGGTTTTTGAGGGTCCCAATCCGATTTTCGCAGCATGAACATCGGATTTTAACAGGTCAAAAGCCTTATTTTAAAAGGGTTTTACCATTATTCAGCAAGCCCTAATTAAAGTTAATTATCTCGATGGAACTCAAGCCAATTTTCGTTTTGTTCAAGACAATTCAGCTAATGGAGTTATCCTTAGTCACTTACCAAGAAATGATCAGGAATTAATGGCATTTTTTCAAGGAAAATTACCACCACAAGTGAAATCTTTTAGCTTTTCTGTCAGTAATCCTCTGCTATTCTCCCCAGAAATAAAAGTAACGCCTTTTTGGGAAGTTGACACTGGTTCATGATCTTTCTTGAACCTTAAGAAGCGGTTAATATCTCTGGCAAATGGAGAATAGGGAACTCGAATCCCTGACCTCTGCGGTGCGATCGCAGCGCTCTACCAACTGAGCTAATTCCCCATATATAGGCCATAATAGCATTTTTGAGCAGAAAATCCTAGGAACTGGCAAGGGATCGAGGGGCAAAAAATCAGGCGGTCTGCCCCTGGAAAACCTTAAAATGGAAAAAGTAATCTTGAGGATGATAACTAATGGCGATACTACGCTTAGAGAATGGGACAACCTATACCCAGTTAGCCGATATTAGTCTGGAATTGGCTAAATTAAATGTTACTTTAAACTATTGGCCGATCGAAAACGAAGCCACTCGTCAGCTACTTAAACAAGCTTCTCTCACTGACGAAGAAAAAGAAATAGTTTTAACCAGCTTAGACGGTTATTTTGAGCAACTTAAACAAGAAGCGGGTTATCAAGCTAGAGATTTAATCGTTTTACACCCTGAAATTCCCAATCTCGACACTTTACTGGCAAAGTTCGAGCGCTGTCACACCCACGCCGACGATGAGGTGCGTTATATCATTGATGGGGAGGGGGTTTTTGGCTTTGTCTTTGCCGATGGTTCTCAGGGGGAATTAACTATTCAACCTCAAGAATATATCAATGTTCCCGCCCATAGCGAACACTGGTTTCACCTCACTGCCAGTAAACGAGTTAAAGCAGTACGTTACTTCACCAGTACCGCCGGATGGGTTCCCGAATATACGGAAACTGTCATTCGTTTTCCTAGTTTAACAGCCGTGTAGCCTTTGCTTTTAGGCGATCGCTTTCCCAATAAGACAGACGAGTTTTGCAGGGATGGCAACGCCGGCAGCAACAATCTGTTAAGCGGCAAATTTGTCCTGTTGAAAAATCTCCCGTCTAGTGCCTAGCTTGACGGGAGATTGTCTCAATTCGGGGGATTGGCGTGATAGATTTAGTCTAAGCCGAATTGATTGCCCCGTTTGTACTGTAAATAGGCGGCAACGAACAAACCCGCTAGGGTAATGGGAATTAAGCCTAGGGTAATGCCTAGCACTAAAGGTTCAATCACGTCTGTACTCCTTGGATTAGCAATTTTCCACCCGTATTTTATCGTAGCAGCGGTTGCCCTGGAAAGATAGGGCGATCGCACATACTTATTAAATAGGGTTTGCTGAACAAGTTTTTTGTGGGGTAGTGGGGTAGTGGGGTGGTCACTGCGTGCGCGTTGCGGGGGGTAGTGGGGAATTTAGCTGAAATTTCCCTAAATCCCTATCTCCCTATCTCCCTATCTCCCTGACTTGAAAGAGGGTGTAGGGTGTGGGGTGTGGGGTGTAGGGAAGGAAACCTCTTTCATCTCTGGTGGTGAAAATTTTTTCATCGAGACTGACTCTTATCTCCCGACTCCCCAAAAGGAAAACTTGCTATCTCACCATTAAGATAACTGCTCTACTCTAGGAGCGACCGAGAAAAAATTTTCTCAATGTGCCTTTACCCCAATAGCGATCAATTTCTTGCCAGAGATTGTGGAGACAAAAAACCACTGCTAGACAGAGAGTAACCGCAAGGATTTGAGAGAAACTTTCCCTTTGCCAAAATTTGGCCATTGCCTGCGAAATTACCCGCGTTACTCGATAAGCTTCCAGAAAACCCTCGATCGAGCCGAGAATCAGTGCTGCTAGGGTATAAACAAAGGTTCGATATAGAACACTAACGTAACGGGGACGATTTTCTAACCATTCTAGCTTCATGGCTGCGTCGAGAATGGCCACGGTTTTTGCCGCAAGGATCGCTCCTACGATCGCTTTACCCAAAACGTAGGTGGTAATCGAATACTCTTCCAGAAATAATTTCATGATCAGAAGAATATAACCGAAAGCCAAGAAAAAAAAGAGGGCAAGAGAACCGATTTTTTTTAATTCCTTTTTAAGTGCTTCCATTTATTTTTATTGATTTTTTTTGATATTTTCTGCCAAGATAGCGGCCGCGTACCATAACTATAAGCTATAGTTAATTATTTGTTGCAGCTATTCTCCCATCTCCAGCAGAAAGTTTGAGCGCTGATAACTAAACTGATGCTTGAAACTAATTACGGCTTGATTGTCGATAAAATGAGGATTACCGAGGGGATCGATGGCACTGAAAGCGTAGAAATAACGGCGTACTAGGGGCGGAAAATCGCTAAAATCGAAGATTGTGTCACCTTTGGCCACATCTGCCCAAAAATTTCGTAATTTCGGGGCTAATTCCTCCGCTAGACTCATGGGAAGATTGAGGGGATGGCAGGTTAATAAACGCATCATAAAAGGATAAGAGCGATCGCCTAACCATTGCCGAGAAATGGCGGGTAAATTCTCCCATCCGGGTATATTTTGCAGATGAAAGGATTCTATGGCTAATTCTCCCGTGTTTTCGCAATATTCTAGCACCCGGTAGGGATGGGGATAACTGACGAGGGAACCGGTGGTAATTTCATAGATACCTCTAGTAAAAGCCAGATCTTGCACGTGGAGATGACCAGTAATCAACAATTTTACGCCGTTTTCCTGTAGTATATCGAGCAGTTCTACCGCATTAGCCAACATATAGCGTTTACCTAATTCATGATTGCTTTGTCCGGGTAAATGCTCGATAACGTTATGATGGATCATCACCATCACTAGATCGTTTTTTAGCGCGGGTAAAATCTGTTTTAACCAATGCAATTGTTCTGCATCTAAACTGCCAATTTGTTTACCTTGATCATCGAATTGATTAGAATTAAGACCGATTAATTGCACTCCGGGTAAAATTTCTTTTTGGTAGTATATTTGTTCGGGATTGCTGTAACCAAATTGTTGATAATAAAAGGGAAAATCTGCTAAACCGATCTGGTTTTCCGTCGCGGTTAAACTCAAAACATCATGATTACCCGGCACCACATAGACGGGAAAGGGTAAAGTGGCTAAACAATCGGCTAACCAACGATGATTTTCTGGTTCACCATCTTGGGTTAAATCGCCAGCAATCAGCAGAAAATCGAGGTTAAGGGTGATGAGATGGTCTAAAACAATTTTTAAAGCGGGAATACTCACTTCCACCAGATGAAAGCGATTAGAATGGTTCAAAATGGTTGTGGGTAAAGCGATATGAGGATCGCTGAGAATGGCGAAACGGAAATTCATCGCATGCAATTGGGCTAAATATAGGTAAACTAGATCGATCGAGGAGAAATAGAGGAGAAAATATCTTTGGCTAAAGTTCGCGTTCGTCAGCACGTCAATCCCTTAAGTCATAAATATCGCCATCCGATCGCTCCCCCCGATTGGAATCAAGTTTATCAGGATATGACGCAACCTCTCCATCTTGACATTGGTTGTGCGCGGGGTAAATTTTTGTTACAAATGGCCCAAGTAGCTCCAGAAATTAATTTTTTGGGGATTGAAATTCGTCAACCTTTGGTAATTGAAGCGAATCAGGAACGGGAAAGGTTAGGATTAAGTAATCTCGCTTTTGTTTTTGGCAATATGAATGTTGCCCCAGAAATTTTACTGCAATCTTTGCCCGCAGATAAGTTATTTTGGGTGTCGATTCAATTTCCCGATCCTTGGTTTAAACAGCGTCACAGTAAGCGTCGGGTTGTGCAGCCAGAATTAGTAATAGCTTTGGCTAAGTATATGGTAGCTGGGGGCTGGGTTTTTTTACAGTCGGATGTGGAATCGATCGCCCTGGAAATGACCGAGAGATTTCAAGCACATCCCCATTTTGTTCGGCAACATCAAACCCCCTGGTTAGAGGAAAATATTTTCCCCGTACCGACGGAGAGGGAAAAGTCCACTTATAATAAGGGTCAACCGGTTTATCGCTCGCTTTTTCGAGTTCGGTAGCTTCAGTTAAAATATCTTGGCACTGTCTCAAATCATGGTTAGAAATCTCGACTCACCCCTAATACTTGAGGATAATAATCGCCCCCCTGTCTCTCAATTGCTAGAATTTCTCTTAACCAAAGAAAAAAACACTAAAAAAACTAAAGAAAATCTTACTTTTGAGGCTTTAGTCGGTACTTGGCGATTATACTTTATCACGGGAACTCAAAAAGCGAAAAAGAGAGCGGGAATTGTTTTGGGTAAGGGTCGCTATCTACCGTCCTGGTTAAAAATTACCATCTCTTACCAAAGAAATGAGAGTTTAGAACCGGGAGAATTTATCTCTGGAACCGTCAGTAATCAGATAGTTTTAGGGGCAGTAAAACTATCCGTAAGCGGTCCGGTTAAGTTTTTTCCTAAAACCCGTCTTCTTGCCTTTGATTTTACCCGGCTCAACCTAACCCTATTTAATCGCTCTCTCTATTCAGGTTTTATTAGAAATGGCCAGGTAAGTGAAGCGAATTTTTATCAGGAAAGTATCAAAAAACAGGCATTTTTTGCCTATTTTTTGATCACAGAAACAATGATGGCAGCCCGGGGACGAGGGGGAGGATTAGCCCTTTGGGTAAAAGAGGTAAGTGGGACAAAACTAGCTGAAAAATAAGTTATTAGAGGAGAAATAGATGGGATATTCTATCGAGGTAGATGGGACAAATTTTGACAGTGAAGTGATCGAGAAATCTTATCTAAATACAGTGATTTTAGACTTTTATGCCCTGTGGTGTGGACCCTGTAAATTGGTAAAACCGATGCTAGAAAAACTAGCAAGTGAATATAATTTTATCCTGGCCAAAATAGATATAGATAAAAATCCCGAATTAGCCGAACAATACGATGTGGAAGGAGTTCCCGATGTGCGAATTGTCAGCAAGGGAGAAGTGTTACCCTGTTTTGTCGGTGCTTTGCCAGAAGAACAAATTAGAGACTTATTTTCCCGTCTCGATTTACAATCGGAATTAGAAACAGGATTAGCAGAAATCCAAGAAGCGATCGCCCTCGATAATTTGACCGCAGCTAAACAATTATTTGATCGTCTTTTTCCCAAATATCCCAACGAACCGCAATTAATTATTATGGCGGTAAAATTTCTCATGCGTCTAGAAAAATGGTCTGACGCTTACCGATTAATCACTGCTATTAAAGAGGAAAATACCCCGATTAAAGGCTGGAAAACTCTCCTAGAATTTCAACAGTTAAAACCGGAAAATAATCCACTCGATCCAATATTTTTTACTGGGATTAATTTCGCATTAAAAGAAGATTATTCCGCCGCTTTAGATAAACTGATCAGCGTGGTGGGAAAAAGTAGAAAATATCGTCAGGATGGTGCAAGAAAGGCCATGTTAGCCATATTTCAGATTTTAGGAGTTAGTCATCCCCTCACCCAAGAATACCAAGCAAAGTTAACATTTCTGCTCTACTAGCTAGAGGAAAGAAAAGAGAGCTTTTTTAGTTATCAGTAAACAGTAATCATTGAAAAGAAAACGGTAACGGGTGCAGCTCATATCTGTGACTTTCTCTCACTTATGGCGAACTGTTGATCGGAGAGAAAAAATCATCATCTGTTTGCGGGAGATTCCCGATAAGAACCGCCGCACAGACGGGGTTTACCCCCTCTACCAATACAAATGAACTAGGCTCTCCCCCTAACACCAAAGACATAGGTAGGGTTTTCATGATTTCTAAAAAAGTTAAGGAATATGGTATTGACATCCTCACCGCCGGGGCCGGACGGTGATAATTGATCAGATTTTGTGATCATTTATCGGCTAGTATAGTAATTCATTCTATAGGGTGTTGACAAAATAGCTAGAAAGTGGTAAGCAACATCGGGCAGTTTCTGGTCGTGCCAAGTGCGATTTGTCTAGGGAGAGGGTAAAGAGCGAAGGAAAACCGTGAGTATGGCGGTAATAATCGCGACGGTTACGGGGATAATCAGCGATTTCGCCCCTTTTAAATCGGATATATCCTTAACTAGCCCCGATTGTTCGTTTTCTAGCCTTTCTAACCGCTTATCCATTCCCTCGACTTTCTCGATTAATTTTGCCTGTCCTACCTCTAGTTTTGTCAGGCGATCATCGATTCGATCGATCTTTCCCTCGATCCGCGTCAGGATGGCTTCTAGGGAATAGGTGACGGTTTCTCCCGATTGACTCATAAACTAAATTCCTTGTTGCGGGGGATACTTCGCATTCTATCACTCCCGAAAGATGGCAGAATTACCAATCCAGAGGCAACGGCAACGATTATCAGCCTACAATATTACTAGGCGATCGAATAATCTCCGAAATTCAGATGAGTCAATTAAGATCTATTTCTGGGAAAAAGTTCGCCAAAATTTGAGAACGTCATTGAGAATTCAAGGTAGCCATTACATTTACTGTATTACTCGTTAAGACTGTCTATGAACCATCGTCAACAATTAATTCAAGAACTCGAACAAGTACCTGATGATCTAATAGAAACCGTATTAGATTTTTTACATCGAGTTCAGGCAACAGGCAACAGTCATCCTCTGGCCAATTTTTCAGGCATTTTAAGCGATTCAGAGGCACAAGAACTGCAACAAGCCATTAAAACAGAATGTCGTCAGTTGGTAAGGATTGCATCACCTACAAAAACAGCCTACAATATTTAGACTAAATCCAGTTATTGAAGACTGATTATTTACACAACCCCGTAGAAATGTTAGATTTTAGGAGTGGTAATAATTATCTATCCATCCCTCCCATTGATCGATCTAGGAGATAAGCAATGAAAATGAAAGTTATCGTTCACGAGGCGGAGGAAGGTGGCTTCTGGGGGGAAGTCCCGGCGCTCCCCGGCTGTGCCACCCAAGCAGAAACTTTCGAGGAACTACTAGAGAATTTACACGAGGCGATCGAAGGTTGTCTATCCATAGATGTGGAATCCTTGCCGACCGATCCGAAAACTCGGATTCTAGAGATAGCGATATGAAATCGATTTCTGGGAAAAAGTTCGCCAAAATTTTAGAGCGTCACGGATGGTAATTATTGAGAATTCAAGGTAGCCATCACATTTACTGTCAGCCGGATAATCCCACCCGTATCTCTGTGCCGATTCACGGAAATCAGGATTTAAAAATCGGATTACTCAAGCATTTTTTGAAACAAGCGGGACTTTCTGAAGAAGATATTTGATCAATGCGATCGTTGTAATTCCGTCACTCCCGAAAGATCGCAGAATTACCAATAACGATTATCAGCCTACAATATTACTAGGCGATCGAATATTCCCGGAAATTCAGATGAGTCAATCCCCCGTCACTATCACCTATTCCCTAGAAACTGTTCTAACAAGAATCGAAGGCAAGTTAGACTCTTTACAGAAAGATGTCACCGATCTAAAAGTAGATATGGCCGAGGTTAAAACCGAACTCAAGATTATTGATAGGCGATTGGAAAAAGTAGAGGGAACACAGAACGCTTTAATTCAGGATGTATCGGACCTTAAGGGAGCAAAATCGTTGATTATTCCCGTGGTAGTGGCAGTATTAACCAGTATTCTGACTTTACTGGTGCGATCGATCCCGAATCCTTAAAAGTTTCCCCGTTTGTATAGTAAATTCGTAGGTCGGGTTGAGGCAACGAAACCCGACATAGATCCTCGGTTGTTGGGTTTCACTCCGTTCAATCCAACCTACGGCATCCAAATTTACCAAAAAATACCCTTGCGAGAAGAGTATTTAGCAGCGTCCGCTTGGCAAATATCATTTTTCTAAGGTATCTTAGAATAAGATAACCTCCACAAAATAGGAGACAAGATTAATGAAGATGGAGAAGACAATAGTAGCGGCTGCTGCTTATATTGCTTTATTAGGGTATCATGCCCCCTGTCAGGCCGCAGCCAGAGTAGATTTTCTAGAGCCTCCCCTTGAGTTCAACGATATCAAGCCGTGGCCAGAAATTAATGCTTGGTCAGTAGATTTTCTAGAGCCTCCCCTTGAGTTCAACGATATCAAGCCGTGGCCAGAAATTAATGCTTGGTCAAGCGGTGATGTTTTGTCTCCCTCGCCAGTTTTTGATTCCACTGGGTTTACCATCTATGGGAATGAGGGGCAAGACACCTTTACCTATAAATTACCTTTAGTCAATACCTTGCGAGACACCATCTATGGGAATGAGGGGCAAGACACCTTTACCCACAAACCGCCGGCAGCCAGTACCTTGCAGGACACCACCTATGGGAATGAGGGGCAAAACACCTTAGTAGCTATTTGGGAGTCTTCAGAAACCAAATCTATAAGCGGGGAAATCTGGTTTCATCCTCTAACTGATTTGGCGATTGAGAGTTATTCTTCAGAAATCAACTCTATGAGCGGGGGAATTTGGACAATAGCTATTTGGCAGTCCTCAGAAACCAAATCTATAAGCGGGGAAATCTGGTTTCATCCTCTAACTGATTTGGCGATTGAGAGTTATTCTTCAGAAATCAACTCCATGAGCGGGGGAATTTGGACAAACGATGGTGAACGCAAAGCAAGAGGACGACAATTATTGTTAACGACCTACGCTAGTCTTTTTTTTCACCTGTCACTCAAATTTATTCGTGGTTGGATTCCAAAAACAAAGTTATTCTCGACTAATCTTTTTATGACTATTCCTGCTTTTTTTCTAAAGGAAAGTAACAAGAAGGAAGGTAACGAGAAAGTAGATAACTACCCTAGCTCAAGGTTAGCTATATGCCTCAATTAGTAGGGGCGAGAATAACCTAAAAGGAACAACATCACTGATTTCTATTTTCTTAATTTGCAAGGAGAAACTTTACCATGAAATGCACACTTAATCAGTATTGCCCTGATTCAGGGGGCGATCAAAACCCAAATAATGGAGGAAATCCCCATGTCATCAATTCCGCAGAACCAGTCTCAAGAGCAGTCCCGAAACCAGTTTCTATTACTCCTAATGAAGAGCTTGTTCTATTGTCTCTTCAAAATAAAGAGTTATACGGACTGCAAATTATTGAGTCCATCGCAGATGCTAGTGGGGGACACAGAAAGCTCCGTATTGGCTCTCTCTATCCTACTCTTCACAGCCTGGAAGAAAAAGGACTTATCAAATCTCGATGGGGAGATGAGCGTCCCGATGACAGAGGCGGTGCGAGAAGGAGGTATTATCACCTTACCCAATTGGGAGAAAGAACTATCTCTAGCATTCAAGAGTTCAGGCACAATCTCCTCCATTGGAAACCCGTCTGAGTCAGAAGCCGTTGTCAATCACATTATGGAGGTTTTGTATCGGAAGTCTTGGACAACTCGGTGGTTAGCCATACCTGTCGCCCTCATTTTGCCAAAAGACAGGAGGGAGGAGTGGTTAGGAGATCTTTACGATCTCTATAACAACAAAATTGTCCAAAAATACCCTCCTTTCGTGGCAAATCTCATCGTGATTTGTAGAACATTAGTTTTAATCGGGTCAGCCATTGAAATCAATTTTAGTATTTTTTAAATGGCTATCTCGATCGCTTCTTGGGATGATGGGGGGGATGGAGCTAAAGTGAAGTCCCCACATTATTCAAGAATTTCATATCTTATGCACTGGACAGCGCAACGGTACAGAGATCATAAGGTGGGATATGGCAATCTTAAGAGAATCCTCGTCGTATTACGAAATCCTCAAAGAAGCAACAGACTTAGGAATTCGGAGAGAAATTTTTAACAGTATCGAATTAGGACTAGAGTTAAAATTCGGAATCGAAGGACTGGAATTACTGCCAGAGATCCGACAGATTCAAGATTTAGAAAACCTCAAACAAATTCAAGTGAATGAGAACCGTAGAATCGATCAAACGAGTCGGTAAAATCTATAGCGATATGAGTTCGGGTAAAACCTTGATATTATCCTAGCCGATTAACTCTTAACCCGGAGTGATGTTTTTTCATAAAAAAAACTCGATCGCATTTAAGCGATCGAGTCCAGAAAAAACAGACTAATTATTAATAGTCGAAGTCACCACCGCCGGCGGGAGGAGCGGATTTTTCTTTTTCCGGTTTATCCACAACAATACACTCGGTAGTTAAAACCATACCGGCGATAGAAGCGGCATTTTGTAGGGCAGAACGAGTCACTTTCGCAGGGTCAACGATACCCGCCTCAAACATATCGGAGAACTCACCGGTAGCGGCATTATAACCGACATTAAAGGGCTTTTCTTTCACCCGTTCGGCAATAACTGCACCGTTTTGGCCGGCATTTTCAGCGATCCGTTTTAAGGGGGCAGCAATGGCGCGAGAAACGATTAAAGCACCGGTTAATTCTTCATGGTGTAGGGTTTCTTTAGCCCAAGTTTCCAATTGGGGAGCGAGGTGAGCTAAAGTAGTACCACCCCCGGGGACGATACCTTCTTCTACGGCTGCTTTAGTGGCGTTAATTGCGTCTTCTAGGCGCAATTTGCGGTCTTTCATTTCCGTTTCGGTAGCGGCACCGACTTTAATCACTGCCACACCCCCGGCTAATTTAGCCAGACGTTCTTGCAGTTTTTCTTTATCGTAGGAAGAATCGGTTTCCTCGATTTGACGGCGAATTTGCTCACAACGGGTTTTCACTGCCACGTCGTTTCCTTCGGCGACGATGGTGGTGGTATCTTTGTTCATAGTGATACGACGGGCCGTACCTAAGCTGTCAATTTTGGTGGTTTCCAGTTTTAAACCCGCATCTTCGCTAATGACTTGACCACCGGTTAAGACGGCGATATCTTCTAACATCGCTTTTCTGCGATCGCCAAATCCAGGGGCTTTCACCGCAGTAACGTTAAGAACACCGCGCAGACGGTTAACCACTAGGGTTGCCAAAGCTTCTTTTTCGATGTCTTCGGCGATAATTACTAGGGGTTTGCCTTGACGGGCAACTTGTTCGAGAATGGGAACCAAATCCTGTACTAAACCGATTTTTTTGTCGGTAATCAGAATAGCGGGATCCTCAAAAACGCATTCCATGCGCTCGGTGTCGGTGACAAAGTAGGGAGAGATATAACCTTTGTCAAAACGCATCCCTTCGGTGATTTCTAGTTCGGTGGTCATCGATTTCCCTTCTTCTAGGGAAATTACGCCTTCTTTGCCGACTTTATCCATGGCCGAGGCGATCATTTGACCGACTTCATCATCGTTACCGGCAGAGATAGCGCCCACTTGTGCGATCGCTTTGGAATCTTCTACGGGTTTCGCGTGTTTGGCGATTTGACTGACGAGGAAATCGGCAGCTTTATCGATCCCTTTTTTCAGAGAAATCGGGTTAGCACCGGCGGCGACGTTGCGTAAACCTTCTTTAACGATAGCGTGAGCGAGAACGGTGGCGGTAGTAGTACCATCACCCGCTACATCGTTGGTTTTTGAGGCGGCTTGGCGAATTAAAGCCACACCAGTGTTCTCGATATGGTCTTCCAGTTCGATTTCTTTAGCGATGGTGATGCCATCATTGACGATTTGGGGCGCGCCAAATTTCTTTTCGAGGACGACGTTACGACCTTTGGGGCCAAGGGTGACGGCTACCGCTTCGGCCAGCAGGTCCATGCCTTTTTCTAAGGCGCGACGAGCATCTTCGTTGTAGATAATAGATTTAGCCATAATGTATCGTTATTCGTGCAAAATAGGGGTTTTCAAGGGTAGATGCTTAGGAAACGGCGGCGAGAATGTCTTTTTCGGAGAGGAGAACGAATTCTTCGCCACCAAGTTTGATATCGGTTCCGGCATATTTGGAGTAGAGAACTTTGTCACCCACACCCACTTCTACGGGGGTACGGCTACCGTCATCGTTGCGTTTGCCGGGGCCGACGGCCACGACTTCCCCGATTTGGGGTTTTTCTTTAGCGGCATCGGGAAGGAAAATACCACCGGCGGTTTTTTCTTCGCTGGGACTAACTTTGACGAAAACTCGATCGCCTAGGGGTTTAACAGTAGTTACGTTGATGCTGACTGCAGCCATGGAATATCCTCCGTTTCTCTTGTATTTTGGTAAGTGTCTTTTCCAGATTAGCACTCTTACCTTCCGAGTGCTAATTTACCGAAATACAAGGCCCCCTGACAACTGCTCGATCGGTACGGGTTTCCGAACTATGGTGTTAAGCTAGGGTTTGCTGAATAAGTTTGTTGGTGGGGTTAGGAGTCGGTCGTCAGGATTCAGGAGTCAGGAGTCGGTCGTCAGGAGAATTAAGAATGAGCATTAATCAATTAAATGCTCTATTTAGCGATTTTAGGCAATTTTATGCTTATTTTTCTCATTTTTGCCCTTTCAAAAATTAATTAGGGTTTGCTGAATAAATGTGAAATGTAGGCAAGGTAGCGGTTTTGTGGCTTTTCTCGCGAAACAAGTGCAAGATTTTGAGAGAATCGTGCTTCAAAACCTTGCGTCTTCATCGGCCCGCGTCCTGTAGGGGCGAAGCATTCGGGCAATAACCTATCGGTGAAACCGGAGATTTTCTATCCGAATGCTTCGCCCGTACTTTTTGCC
>NZ_JADBSZ010000290.1:0-8551 GCF_020246425.1 Microcystis sp. M079S1 | reverse complement strand
TTTTAATTTTTCTATTCCGCCTTCTTGATAATCTCGAAGATAAGTTAATAAGGTATTTGGCGAGATTCCTGCTAACTGACAAATTTTTTGGTGCGGTATTTTTTGACTCTTTAACCAAAGAACTTCCATCTTCAGTTGAACCCGGGGATGGGGATGATGAAATCTTTCCTAAGACAGTGAGTTCTTTTCTTCTTCCGTGAATTCTAGGTTAATCATGTTGTCAATGAGTGCTTTGCTTCTAATTATGACTCTTAAACTATATTATTGTCTTTGAGGAAAAAATGCAAGTTATAGCCGTGCAAAGTATAACTGATTCAAGGCTGACGGCTGACGGCTGATAGCGGGGGGAATCATGACAATTTACAATTGCTTAATAATTGTTGCCCCTGCCGTGATAATATGTCTTGTGGCTCACCTGAGCGTCATAGCTCGGAAAGCAGTCCAGATATTGAGATTAGTCTATCGCTGATTTAGGTGTACCTTGTCTGACCCATCGATCGAATCTCCCCCAACCCCAAAAACCAACCCGCCGTCAGATCCGATGCGGGAATACTATCAACTACAAAACACCTTATTGATCACCACCCTGATCTTAAGCGGTCTGATCTTTATCCCCGTGTGGTGGTTTTATTCCCTCAATACCGCTCTTAATTACCTATTAGGGGCAATGGTGGGAGTTGTTTACCTAAAACTCCTGGCCGGGGAAGTGGAAAAATTGGGGGTAACGAAAAATCGGGTGGGCAAAAAAGGATTAGCCCTATTCGCTGGATTAATCATCATCGCCAGTCGTTGGCAAGAACTGCACATAGTGCCAGTTTTTTTGGGGTTTTTGACCTATAAAGGGGCGATCATCGTCTATACCCTGCAAACCATCTTCAAGTTGGAGCAGAAAGCCGATTCCTAACCCCTTTGACCGTTAAAATAACCCTGATTTGCGAACCCGAATCTCCCCAAGGTGGAAATGTTAGACAGTTTAAGTGTGCTTAATTTTTATAGCCTCGCTTCCCTGGAAGTGGGACAACACTGGTACTGGCACATCGGCGGACTAAAAATTCACGGGCAAGTGATCGCGGTCTCCTGGATCGTCTTCGCTATCTTAATCATCGCCTCGATCGCCGCTACCCGCAAGATCCAGAAAGTTCCCAGAGGTATTCAAAACCTCATGGAGTACGTTCTGGAATTTCTGCGCGATTTAGCCAAAAACCAGCTAGGAGAAAAGGAATATCGACCCTGGTTGCCCTTCATCGGCACCCTATTTTTATTTATTTTCGTTTCTAACTGGTTAGGGGCCTTGATTCCTTGGAAGTTAATCGAACTGCCCGAAGGAGAATTAGCCGCCCCCACTAACGACATCAATACCACGGTGGCGTTAGCCCTACTGACTTCCCTCGCTTACTTCTACGCGGGCATCAGTAAAAAAGGACTCGGTTACTTCGCTCACTACCTAGAGCCGATTCCCGTGCTATTACCGATCAAAATTTTAGAAGACTTTACCAAACCCCTCTCCCTCAGCTTCCGTCTTTTCGGAAACATCCTCGCGGACGAGTTGGTAGTGGCCGTATTAGTCTTCCTTGTCCCCCTAGTCGTACCCCTACCCCTGATGGCTCTCGGTTTATTTACCAGCGCTATTCAGGCCCTTGTCTTCGCCACCCTTGCCGGGGCCTATATCCATGAGGCACTGGAATCGGAACACGAAGAAGAACACGCTTAAAAGCGAGGGACGAAAACAGAAAAATTTCTTAGGGAAAAGTGTCCAAATAATAGGATAATAACTAAGAAATTATTGGTCGAATTCAGGATGAGCAACTGAATTCCAGGATCGTTCTTTCCCAAAAACTCTTTCGGGAGTTTTGAGCAGAAAACCAGCCATTTTTTACGGCTGAGAACGCGCTCTGTAAACAACAGATTGAAATTGATTAGTAAATAGAGGAAAAAATCACCATGAACCCCACAGTAGCTGCCGCTTCCGTTATCGCCGCCGCCCTCGCCGTTGGTTTAGCCGCTATCGGCCCCGGCGTTGGTCAAGGTACAGCTTCTGGAGAAGCTGTTTCCGGTATCGCCCGTCAACCCGAAGCTGAAGGAAGAATTCGTGGTACCCTTCTCCTCAGCTTGGCATTCATGGAATCCTTAACCATCTACGGCTTGGTTATCGCTCTCGTTTTACTGTTCGCTAACCCCTTCGCCTAATTAAAAAAGCAGTGGGCTATCAGCCCCCAGTCCGCAGCTTGGCAGGGGATTTTTCAAAACTCTAAAAAACGCCAAAGGAGCCAACTAAAAAATTTAGTTTTTGGGACGGAAGGCTGATAGCTAGTTAAGGGAATTTTAGTGATTCCCCCTGACTGTTCATTGTTAAAGCAGGGGGATCATCTTCCTTTTTTGAACCTGTCTATAGCTTCTATTTATCAGGAATAAATCAATGTTTGATTTCGATGCCACTCTGCCAGTGATGGCACTACAATTTATTCTTTTGGCAGTGATCCTAAACGCCGTTTTTTATAAACCCCTCAGTAAAGTTTTAGATGAACGGGCGGAGTACATTCGGCAAACAGAAAGCGGAGCCAAAGAACAACTAGCCAAAACCGAAGCACTGGTACAAGAGTACGAATTGCAATTGAGTTCGGCTCGTAAACAATCCCAAGAGATTATCGCCCAAGCGCAAGCCGAGGCCCAAAAACTAGCCAGCGAAAGAGTTGCCGCAGCCCAAAAGGAAGCGATCGCTCGTAAAGAAGCCGTCGCCGCCGAAATTGCCCAACAGAAAGAAGAAGCCTTTCGTTCTCTAGAAGGACAAGTGGCCTCTCTTTCCCGTCAAATTCTCGAAAAACTCCTCGGCCCCGAACTCGTTCACTAAATCCCAGCCATTGGTTAATAACAGTGATCAGTAAAAAGATAGAAGTCAGTCGTCAGGAGTTAGAAGACTGGAAACTTACCTCTGATAACTGATAACTGAATAACCTACTCCCCGCCCTCAATAATCATGATCATCGACACAGTTTTATTATTAGCCACGGAGGCGAAGGAAGCAGCAGCAGAGGGATTCGGCATCAACACCGATATTTTAGGAACTAACCTATTTAACCTCTCGATTCTGCTCGGTTTAATCATCTTCTACGGCCGCAAAGTCCTCGGACAAATCCTCGGAGAACGTCAGTCGAAGATTGCTGAAGCTTTGGCCGAAGCGGAAAACCGGAAAAATATTGCCGCTACCGCCCTCGCCGAAGAACAGAAAAAACTCGCCCTGGCAAAACAAGAGGCGGAAAAAATTATCGATAACTCTCGATCTAGAGCTAAAGCTGTCACCGCCGACATCGCTGCCCAAGCCGATCTGGATATTCAAAGAATGCGCGAAAGTGCCGCTAAAGATCTCTCGGCGGAACAGGATCGCGTTTTAGTAGAATTACGCCAAAGAATTACCGCTTTAGCCTTAGCTAATGTGGAATCCCAGTTAAGCACCGGACTGGAAGAATCGGTACAACAAACCCTAATTGATCGCAGTTTGGCCAACCTAGGAGGTAAATAGATGCAGGGAAGTTTAATCAGTTCAGAAATCGCCGAACCCTACGCCCAAGCATTACTTTCCGTCGCCCAAAGCAGCGGACAATTAGAAGCGATCGGCGGCGAAATTAAATCCCTCTTAGAATTGTTAGAAAATGCTCCCGATCTAAGAGCTTTTATCGGCAATCCCGTGATCAAAGAAGAAGCTAAAAAAGCCGTTCTTTCCCAAGTAATGGGGAGCAGTGCCAATCCCTATTTAACTAACTTCATGATGTTATTGGTCGATAAACGTCGGATTCAATTTTTAGAACCCGTTTGTCAACAATATCTCACCCTGGCTAGAGTGCTGACTAACACCGTTTTAGCGGAAGTTTCCTCGGCCACCGAATTGAACGATAGCCAAAAACAAATCGTCATCGACAAAGTGAAAACCCTGACCGGGGCAAATGTGGTCGAACTGAAAACCAAAGTTGATGGCAGCCTCATCGGTGGTGTGGTGATCAAAGTCGGTTCTCAGGTCTTTGATGCCAGCATTCGCGGTCAACTACAACGCCTCAGCCTCTCCCTGCGCTAAGGCCATCTAATCTCCCTTTTTTGCCGTTTTTTCACCTCCTAATTTTTTACCTTTTCCCAGATTAAACTATGGTAGCTATCAGACCCGACGAAATTAGCACGATTATTCGTCAACAGATCGAATCCTATAACCAAGAAGTACAGGTCTCCAACGTGGGAACCGTCCTGCAAGTGGGTGACGGTACTGCCCGCATCTACGGCCTGCAACAAGCCATGTCGGGAGAACTATTAGAATTTGAAGATGGAACCGTCGGCATCGCCCTTAACCTCGAAGAAGATAACGTCGGCGCGGTGTTAATGGGGGACGGTTTCGGGATTAAAGAAGGCGGTACGGTGAAAGCCACCGGTAAAATCGCTCAGGTTCCCGTGGGTGAAGCCTTAGTCGGCCGCGTGGTTGATGCTCTCGGTCGTCCCATCGACGGTAAAGGGGACATCCTCGCCAGCGAAACCCGTCTGGTGGAATCCCCCGCCCCCGGTATTGTCGCTCGCAAATCCGTCTGTGAACCGATGCAAACCGGCATTACCGCCATCGATGCCATGATTCCCGTCGGTCGTGGTCAACGGGAGTTAATTATCGGTGACAGAAAAACTGGTAAAACAGCGATCGCCATTGACACGATCATTAACCAGAAAAGCGAAGACGTGATCTGTGTCTATGTCGCCATCGGTCAAAAAGCCTCCACCGTCGCCCAAGTAATCGACACCCTCACCCAAAGAGGCGCCATGGATTACACCGTGGTGGTGGCCGCTAACGCTAACGACCCCGCCACTCTCCAGTATATCGCCCCCTACACCGGAGCTTCGATCGCCGAATACTTCATGTATAAAGGCAAAGCGACCCTAGTTATCTACGATGACCTCACCAAACAGGCTCAAGCTTATCGTCAGCTATCCCTGCTCATGCGTCGTCCTCCCGGTCGGGAAGCTTACCCCGGCGACGTTTTCTATCTCCACTCCCGTTTACTAGAACGCGCCGCTAAACTCAGCGATGCCCTCGGTGGTGGTAGCATGACCGCCCTGCCGATTATCGAAACCCAAGCCGGTGACGTTTCTGCCTACATTCCCACCAATGTAATTTCGATTACTGACGGTCAGATCTTCCTCTCCACCGACCTCTTTAACGCTGGTTTCCGTCCCGCTATTAACGCTGGTATTTCCGTATCCCGCGTGGGTTCGGCGGCCCAAACGAAAGCGATGAAGAAAGTTGCCGGTAAATTAAAACTGGAATTAGCCCAGTTTGACGAATTAGAAGCTTTTGCTCAATTCGCTTCTGACCTTGATGCGGCCACCCAAGCACAACTGGCTCGCGGTCAACGTCTGCGTCAAATCCTGAAACAGCCCCAAAACTTCCCCCTCTCCGTTTGGGAACAGGTCGCGGTGGTTTATGCTGGTTTAAACGGTTATCTCGACGATATCGCCACCGATAAAGTTATCGATTTCTGCGCCGGTTTACGGGAATACCTGAAAACCAGCAAACCTCGCTACGTTGAGATCGTCAGCACTGAAAAACAACTCAACGACGAAGCGGAAGGCCTGCTCAAAGATGGCATCAACGAGTACAAACAGGCTTTTAAATAATCTCGGTAATCAGTAAATGAATGTTGGTAATGGGGGTTAGGTTTTGGGGGATGGGGTGTTGAGGTTTTGGGGTTTTGGGGTATGAGTTGAAATTTCCCTATCTCCCCATTTACCCACCTCTCCATTCCCTCCTAAACCCCGACTCTTGACTGATAACTGATGACTGATAACTGATAACTGATAACTGAATTATGCCTAATCTCAAAGCGATTCGCGACCAAATTCAATCGGTCAAAAATACCAAAAAAATTACCGAGGCCATGCGTCTGGTGGCGGCAGCAAAAGTGCGCCGCGCCCAAGAACAAGTTCTCTGTACCCGTCCTTTTGCCGATGCCCTCGCTCAGGTACTTTATAATCTCCAAGGTCGTTTAGCCTTCAGTGATGTTAATTTACCCCTACTGGCCCAACGGGAAGTAAAAACCGTAGCTCTGTTGGTAGTCACAGGCGATCGAGGTCTTTGTGGCGGTTATAATACTAATGTCATCCGTCGTGCCGAACAACGGATGAATGAATTAAAAGAGCAAGGGATTAACTATCAATTAGTTATTGCGGGCCGGAAAGCAGCACAGTATTTCGAGCGCCGGAATGCTCCCATTGCCGCTAAATTTATTAACCTCGAACAGATTCCCACTGCCGATGAAGCTGGCACTATTGGGGATGAATTGCTTTCCTTGTTTTTATCGGAAACAGTCGATCGGGTCGAGTTGGTTTATACTCGTTTTATCTCCCTGATCAGTTCCACTCCCGTGATTCAAACCCTGTTACCTTTAACTACCCAAGGTTTAGCGGTACAGGATGACGAGATTTTCCGTTTGGTGACTAAAGAAGGAAAATTTAAGGTACAACGGGAAAAAATGGCCAGCCAACCGGCGCAGGTTTTTCCCCAAGACATGATTTTTGAGCAGAATCCCGTCCAAATCCTCGATTCTCTCCTACCTTTGTACTTAAATAACCAGTTACTGCGCGCTCTCCAGGAATCGGCGGCTAGTGAATTGGCAGCCCGGATGACGGCAATGAGCAACGCCAGCGAGAACGCCAGCGAGTTAATTGGCACTTTAAGCCGTACCTACAACAAAGCGCGTCAAGCCGCTATTACGCAAGAATTGTTAGAAGTAGTAGCGGGAGCCAATGCTCTCTAGGTTTAAGCCAGTTTTTGTTCTGATTATCAGTAGGGGTGATTATTTTCACTCCTTTTTTTTACGCCAAGCGATTATTGACCAGCGACAAGCCTGGGCGGAGCAGGTTAACCGAGCTTGAGACTGGAGTTTAGACTAATTCCGTCACGCCACTCCTAGGTCGAGCGGTAGAGCGGGAGGTTTGATCGAATCCCTTGAAACCCTTACAAAAACAAGGTTATCGGATTTTAACAGGTCAAAAGCCTTATTTTAAAAGGGTTTTACCATTATTCAGCAAGCCCTAATTAGGGTTTGCTGAAAAAGTTTTTCGTGGGGGCAGGGTGTGGGGTGTGGGGTGGAGGGTTTTACCCATTTTCAGGGGGTCAATTACCTAATTTTCAGGGAAAAAGTGCCTAAATTTCCCCCCCGATCACTCCAAGGGCTGGCACTTTTTGATTTCCAAAAAGCCTAAAGATATTATCCAACAAGGTTTTTAGATTTATTCAGCAAACCCTAATTATTATTTTCCTAAGCCGAGTTTTCTGGTTACTTTTTGCCAAAAAGTTGGGTTCGGTGTTTGATAGGGTTTGGGACTATCTGTAAATATAGGACGTTGACTAGGTTCGTAGAGATAACGATAGTGTAAGAAAATATCTCGATAGGGAAAATCGAGATTTTCACCGCTACAAAGTCGAGTGAACAGAGAGGAAGATAAACCAATGTAGTGAAGGTATGTCAAGCGGTTGCCCTGATCATAAAGAATATTATCTAAAGCCTGAAAATGGGGAGAGGTGACACAGCAGCCGGTGCGTTCTTCTTTAGGCAATTGAAGAGCTAGATTATATATAGAAAAATTTGAGCGCATCATCATATAATTGACGATAGTTTGATCGGGAGCCATCGGATAGAGAATTTCTGCTTCTCCTGCTCGCAATTGTTCGATTAGCCAATTGCGCTGATTTTCATCGAATAAACCAGTTTTAGAAGCGTAGAAACCTGCACAAAAAATCTCCTTTTCGATACGATCACGGGAAAAAACCTCGAATAATTTTGGTTGAGAAACTTCGTAGACATGAGTGGGATCTTTATGCTGAAAGTCATAAACAACACAATCGTGCCTATCTAGGATAGCGAAGATTTTATCAATGGCATCGAGTAGCAAGGTGTCCCCATCCATGTAGATAAAACGCTCGAAGGGACTATCAAAAGCAATAAAACGGTGGTGCATTCCCATACGATAATATCGGTCAGTGCAACCCGATTTCAACCAACGTTCGCGGGCTTGCGGGTGGCTATCCCAAATCGACTTGGCGAAATTTTCCCAGCGTTCGATCACTTCCCGATCATCAAATAACTCTACATTAGGACGTTGAGCAATTTCCGCCTTGATACGTTCGGTGTTGTCATCGTAGGGATAGACACAAACAGGAAGAGCTTTTCCCCCATTTACCTCGATGCTATTGAGTAGAGCGATTAATTGATCGTAAATGCGATCATTGGCTAAGGTACAAATACCGTCCATAAGTAATCCCAAGGAAAAAATCAAAACCTATTATCTTTGCCGTTAGTTTAGCTTATTTTTGTCGATAAATTTCGGTAATTTCAGATTATAGCCATGACTTTAACTGCTGAAATGCCTAAGATTGACAGAGTTGACATACTCCCACCGTCAAGCTACGCTGTGACGGGGGATTCTTGACCTATCACTATCGGAAATTCCTTGTTCAACGAGACAGCTTAGATTCTCAATGTCTCCATTAAGAATCCAGAGGCCGGACTCTCCCAAGGCGTTT
>NZ_JADBSZ010000029.1:0-12231 GCF_020246425.1 Microcystis sp. M079S1 | reverse complement strand
CAAGCTTTTCTGGTCGGAACCCCCTAAGCCGAGTTTTCAAGGTGCTGCGCCGTCCACTTGGTTTTCGAGACTGGCCTTTTAATTCTAACGTAAAGCCGCCGTAGAACGGCGGGGTTTCAGACCCAAAATTTCCGATGAACAAGCTGATAGAAATTCGATGTCCCAACTGTGGCAGCGTAGCTCAAAGGCTCTTGAGCGATCGCCTACCCGCAGGATATAAGTGTCCGGCCCGGCAGGTTGCTCAGACGGAATGCCCAGTGTGTGATTATTTCATCGCCATGTGTTGGCAAAACGGTGCTGTGCTGGAGGCCTATGCTCCTGGCATTCAGGGGAACAAAGCTGCGGCCATGCCGCCCCAGCCCCAACCAGCGAGCGCCCATTGGTCTTTGTCCTCTGTGTTCAAAGTGGCACTCAGCCCACAAGAGTCTAGGAAATTGCTATCGGGACAACCCTAGTCAACTTTTGCGTTTATACCAGTTCTTTAATTTAACAACACCATCCAACTCCTATGCTACAAGCTCAAGAAATTATGACCCAAAACGTTGTCACCATTCGTGGTTCGGCAACGGTTGCCGATGCCGTGAAATTGATGAAAGAAAAAAAACTGCGGGGGTTGATTGTCGAACCGCGCCATGAACAGGACCCTTATGGAATTGTCACCGAAACCGACATCGTTTACAAAGTGGCGGCCTTTGGCCACGATCCTAAAACTATGCGGGTCTATGAAATTATGGCCAAGCCCTGTGTGGTCGTCAATCCCGAACTGGGGGTGGAATATGTGGCTCGGTTATTTGCTCAAACCCGCATTCGCCGCGCCCCGGTGATTCAGGGCAAAACTTTGCTGGGCATTATTTCTGTCAGTGATATTCTCTTCAAGAGCGATTTTGTCGAAAAGCCCAAGCGGTTGTTCATTGAAGATGAAATTGAAGCAGCCCGGGAAGACGCGCGGGCAATTTGTGCGGCCAAGGGTGAAATCTCTCCCGATTGCGCCGCAGCCTGGGATGTGGTGGAGGAACTCCAGGCCGAAGCCTCCCATCAACGGGTCAAAAAACAGGGGAGTAACTCACTTCAGTCCTACTGCGAAGCCAATCCTGATGCCTTAGAGTGCCGCATTTATGAGGATTAAATCCTGGCGGGTTTTGGGAGAATCGATCGCCTTGAGGATATTGCCGATCGATTTCCCCAGGCGATCGAGTTCTTGAACATTCTCCACTTTTTCGGATGGGAGATAGATCGATCGCTTGCGCTTACCGAATTCGACTTGATCGGGGGTCTGTGGGTACATACACCCCTAATTCCCCTGAGAGGAGATAATCAAGAAAAGTCTTGGCGATCACGGATAGTTTTTTATCCTTGGGATAAACCACATACCAATGGCGTTGGATGGGAAAATCTTCCACGTCAAGGATGGTAAATTCCCCATTAGGACTATCTAAATTTAAGACGTGCTGAGACAGAACCGAAATTCCTAAACCACCGGCGACCGCTTGTTTAATGGCTTCATTATTGCCGATTTCCAAACGCAGAGATAAAGTGATACCATGATCGAGAAAAATTTGCTGTACTGCCCGTCTAATTCCCGATCCCATTTCCCGCATAATAAAAGGTTCCCCTTGCAGCCGTTTAATCGGAATTTTTTTCTTTCCCGCTAGGGGGTGATCTTTGCGAGCAATTACCACAAGGGGATTTTCCAGAAACGGTTGAATTTCCAGGTTTAAATCTTGGGGGGGTTCGCTTAAAATATATAGGTCATCAACATTATTGATGATCCTTGCTTCTAGGTCTTGGTGATTGGTCAATTCTAGGGACACATCTACCCCTTGGTACTGTTGACAAAAAGGACCTAGTATCTGAGGGATTAAATATTGGGCTGTGGATACCGCCGCTAAACGCAGTTTACCCTGTTTAATGCCCTTGATATCAGCGATCGCCATCTCAAAGTTATCAAGATCCTTGAGGACTGCCTGACAGGTTACTAATAAACTGCGTCCAGCCTCGGTTAAATACAAACGTTTGCCTATCTGTTCAAATAAGGGTAAACCCACTGCTTTAGTCAGTTGTTTCATCTGGGTGGAAACGGTGGGTTGGGTGATCGATAGTTCTTCAGCAGCCCTGGTGAAACTGCCATGACGAGCGGTCGCTTCAAAGACAATCAGTTGATGTAAAGTGGCGTGAATCAAGAGAGGCCTCTAGAGAGCTACACTTCTGTTACTGCCTTGAGGAGCTTTGCTAAACAGAAGCAGGAATGGAGGGGAACGAGTGAAAACCTCCCCACACCGCTTACATCATAGGTTTAAATCAATACTTTTGTAAAGATATATCGATTCAAGCTCAATTTACAAAAATTTGCTTGTCAAGATATCCGTTCTAGTATAGATTTATAACAATCGATCTTTAAAAACCATAAAGTTTTGTCTATCAAGGCTGGTCTGTCAACCGCCGGCTTTGTTGTGGCAAAAAATCCTTTGCTCAGTTGGATTCTCATGCAAATAACCAATCGTACTCATTTTGACAATTTGCGGGGTGATATCTTCCGTGGTGTAACAGCTGCCATCGTTTATCACCCTCTAGCTCTCGCCTTCGGGGTAGCTTCTGGGACGGCGATCGGGGCCAGTTTAACCACCAAAAATCCCGAATTAGGCTTACCTGCGGACTTAACGTTGTCCAAAGTTCTGCCCGCAACAGGTTTGCTTAAGGGGTAAAGAGCCTTACTCTTACTCTCTTTCAGCTTTTGAAGGTTGATTTAGTTCGTTTATATTCAATACTCCTCATCAGGGGAGGCTTAAGGAGGTATTCGTGGATTTTTTCTCATTGTTTGTCATGGACTTTATCCAGCAGTTGCAGTCGCCAACGCTGGCCTTTTTGATTGGTGGGATGATTATTGCTGCTCTCGGAAGTGAATTGGTCATTCCCGAGTCGATTTGTACGATCATTGTCTTCATGCTGCTGACCAAAATCGGTCTGACCGGCGGGATTGCCATCCGCAATTCCAACCTGACGGAAATGGTATTACCAATGATCTTTGCCGTAATAGTAGGGATTATTGTGGTCTTCGTCGCGCGCTATACCTTAGCCAATCTGCCCAAGGTGAAAGTGGTCGATGCGATCGCAACTGGGGGATTATTTGGAGCCGTGAGTGGCTCGACAATGGCCGCCGGTCTGACGGTACTCGAAGAACAAAAGATCCCCTACGAGGCCTGGGCCGGTGCACTCTATCCTTTTATGGATATCCCGGCACTGGTAACGGCGATCGTGGTGGCTAACATTTATCTTAACAAGAAGAAGCAGAAAGAAGCGGCCTACGACCACGAGTCTTTTAGCAAGCAGCCGGTGGCGGCCGGGGATTATTCCGATCAGCAGGATTATCCCAGCAGTCGGCAGGAATATCTCAGCCTACAGCAGCCAGCGGATAATCGGGTCAAGATTTGGCCGATCATTGAAGAAAGCCTTCGCGGACCTGCCCTATCGGCCATGTTATTAGGTCTGGCTTTGGGCATCTTCACCCAGCCGGAAAGTGTCTATAAAAGCTTCTACGATCCCCTCTTTCGCGGCTTGCTTTCGGTCTTGATGCTAGTCATGGGGATGGAGGCTTGGTCAAGGGTTGGTGAACTGCGTAAGGTGGCCCAGTGGTATGTTGTCTATAGCGTCCTAGCACCCTTTGTGCATGGGCTAATCGCCTTCGGTCTCGGCATGATTGCCCACTACGCCACCGGGTTCAGTTGGGGCGGTGTCGTGGTTCTGGCCGTCATCGCTTCCTCTAGTTCCGACATCTCCGGGCCGCCCACGTTGCGGGCCGGTATCCCGTCGGCTAATCCCTCCGCCTATATAGGCGCGTCCACGGCCATCGGTACACCAGTAGCGATCGGCTTGTGCATACCCTTCTTCCTTGGTCTCGCCCAGGCCCTCAGCGGCGGCTAATTCCAGAAGGATTGTGGTCGGTCGGCGTTCCCTCGATCGGACAGACCAAGCAAATAAATGTACACACTTAAGGAGATAATCAACATGGCCAAACCAGCCAAAAAGCTCGTCATCGTCACAGAAAAGATTTTGCTGAAAAAAGTCGCCAAGATCATCGAAGAATGCGGGGCGAGTGGTTACACGGTGATGGATACTGGCGGTAAAGGCAGTCGCAACGTGCGCTCGTCAGGACAACCCCACGTTTCCGAAACCGACAGTAATGTTAAGTTCGAGATACTTACCCCCGATCGAATTATGGCCCAAAATATTGCCAAGCAGGTTGCCGAGCAGTTTTTCCTCAATTTTGCGGGCATGATCTATCTCTGTGATGCGGAGGTTCTGTACGGACAGAGTTTCTGTGGACCAGAGGGCTGTGATATCTAGCCGGTTCATGACTCCGGCACTCTAGGGCCACCGCATCCCCAGCTTGACTGTCCTTGAGCGGTGGCCCTTTTTCCTATCCCCCAGTTTTATGACCACCTGAAATCTTTAACCCTCATCCCTTTAAACTCATGATTTTGTCCCATATTCTGCCTCCTTCGATCGGGGAGATAGCGGTTCCCATGGCTCCGATCCCCTTGCTCGCCACCGTTGTGGCCGAGGATTCACCGATTATTCTCTCCGGCGTATTGCTGACGCTGGTGGTGATTTATCTGGCCAGCAAGCTCGGCGCGGAGGCCGCCAGACGATTGGATTTTCCGCCTGTACTGGGAGAACTGGTCGCCGGTGTGATCGTCGGTGTTTCGGCGTTGCATCTGCTCATCTTTCCCGAAGGGGGACTATCCGCCTCGGACTCGCTGATTATGACGGTACTGCAAGGATTGAATCAATTGGCCCCGGCTGCCGTGGACCGGATCTTTGAGTCCCAAAGTGAAGTGATTTCGGTTCTAGCTGAAATCGGTGTGATTATTCTGCTGTTTGAAATTGGCCTGGAATCGGATCTGCGACAACTCAAGGAAGTGGGAATTCAAGCCACGGTTGTGGCCTGTGTGGGGGTTGCGGCACCTTTTGCGGCGGGTACGGCCGGGTTAATGCTCGTCTTTCATGTGCCAGCTATCCCGGCGATTTTTGCGGGGGCAGCCTTGACGGCAACCAGTATCGGTATTACCTCGAAGGTGTTGTCAGAGTTAGGTCAACTCAAATCCAAAGAAGGGCAAATTATTGTCGGCGCGGCGGTGATCGATGATGTCCTCGGTATTATTGTCCTGGCTGTGGTCGCTAGTTTAGCCAAAACTGGTGAGATTGATGTGGCCAATGTTATTTACCTGATTGTCAGCGCTACGGCCTTTTTGGTCGGATCAATTTTGTTGGGAGGTATTTTTAACAAAAGTTTTGTGGCGATCGTGGAGCGGCTGAAAACCAGGGGAAATATTGTTATTCCCGCATTTGTCTTCGCTTTCTTTATGGCATTTTTAGGCAATGCTATTCATCTTGAAGCGATTTTAGGGGCCTTTGCTGCGGGTTTGGTTCTTGATGAAACCGATACCCGCAACGAGTTGGATGAGTTGATCAAACCGATCGCCGATTTGCTTGTGCCGATTTTCTTTGTGACGGTGGGAGCGCGTGCCGATCTCGGTGTTTTAAACCCAACGGTACCGGAGAATCGGGCCGGACTTTTGATCGCTGTCTTTTTGATGGTTGTGGCGATTATCGGTAAACTGGTGACGGGCTGGGCAGTTTTTGGCATATCCGGAATCAATCGTCTCGCCATCGGTGTGGGTATGATTCCCCGGGGTGAGGTGGGTCTAGTTTTTGCCGGGATTGGTTCGGCCAGCGGAATTTTGGATAAGCCTTTGGAGGTGTCGATTATTATTATGGTGATCCTGACCACTTTCCTCGCTCCTCCCTTCCTCAGAGTCGCTTTTGGTAAGACGGAAGCTGTTCCCGAAACCCTGGAAGGCAAGGAGCCAGCTAATCCTATTACTTAATTTTGCGGGTAAAATCTGATTTTTTAGACGAGGCTGAAAATACTTCAGCCTTTTTTGTCGACGATAGTTCCGGGATTTATCGGTTAGAAAGAGCGCAGTTTCCCCGCGACCAACCCCATTCTTCCACTCCCACGGAAATTTGCGAACCGGGACGGACATCTCCTTTCGATAAGTCTATCAGGGTCACACTGACTGCGGCGAATAAACTGCCACGATAAATCGGTTGTCCTTTGTTGTTAGTATTTTTAAAACTAAGGCTAGAAACTTGGGGAGGTTGACCGGAACGCGTCCAGCGAATGCGTTCAAAACGTCCATTGAGAAATTCTGCCGAATAGAACCAACCGTTATTCATGCGGCCTCGACAAAAAAGCTGTTGTGTGGCCACAGTAGCGGGAATATTGACAGATAAACTCAGAAGGCTGAATGCAGCGAGAGCGATCGGCAAAAATTTCATAAAAGTTGGCACTATAGCGTCAAATAATCCCATTATAAGTTCTTAGCTCGCAAATTTAACTATCGCGGCTGCGGTAAGTTCTGGTTTTTCGAGATGGGGAACATGGCCACAGCGAGGAATCCAGACCAGTTGATTATTGGGCAACGCCTGCTGAAATTTCTTCGCGTCTTTTGTGCCTAAAATTTGATCGTTTTCGCCCCAAATAATCAGAGTTTCTCGGTCTATTTGGCTTAATTTCGGCAAAAATGACCCATAACCGCCACTTTTGGTAAAGGAGATTAAAGCCTCACTCCAGTGGGGACAATTCAGGTGCAGACTAGCACAGGTGCAAGCATCAACACTAGCCAAAGTTTGATCGAAATAGGCGGTACGACTGATATTTTGGCGCACGCGGGGATTGGCTAAAAAATTAGTTGCCCACTTATCGAGGGGAGAAAACATCAATTTACCCAAGACCGGGGGATTAGCTAGTCCTGCGCTGTCAATCAGGACTAATTTTGCCACTATTTCCGGGTAGGAGAGGGCAAAATCGAGGGCCACTGCACCCCCCATGGAAGCACCGACTAAAATTATCGGTTCGGCGATCGCAGTTCTCCAGAAATGGTAAAGATGGCTTTTAATAGTTTTCGGAGATACTTCTAAATCTGGCGATCGCTCAGTAAAACCGAAGCCGAGCAGATCCATCGCCCAAGTTTCCCTATTTTGGCAGAGGAAAGGTAGTAAACGCCGAAATTCCAGCAGGGAACTATCAAAACCGTGCAGGAGGAGAAAGGGCGGTTGACCTTGCCCTTGTTGACTATAGGTAGTTAGAATCGATCGAGGATAGATAGGGCTATCGATGGCAATTTGTTGGATCTTCTGGAGGAGAGCAAGGGAGGTATCTTCGCTCAATCCCTCGCTAACAGTGGGTAAAAAGTTAGGATAATTCAAGGATGAGGGGGAAAGTTTTCTAGAGTTTCCGAGCATCGGCTGGGAAATAGCGACGGAAAACATTCATCGCGGTTGTAGCAACCGAGGAGTATATCCTGCGATTGTATCATAATCGGTAAGGTGCGTTCCCCCTCGTTGCAGCAGGGAACACACCCGACAAAATCGGCGTAATCGCACTACCCCTGTAAGCCAATGTCTAGATTATAGTAGGACAGTATCAGGCGAAAGTTGAGAAGATTTTCCAGTATGGTTAAATATTGCGCTGATGTTTTAATATTACCTATCGCCTAAAACTATGATTACTTATATTAAAATTCATGGCTTTAAATCCTTTCATAATTTTGAAATGGAATTTACGCCGCTTACTGTAGTTGCTGGGGTTAATGCTTCTGGTAAGAGTAATTTATTTGATGCTTTGCAATTGTTGGCGCGGCTGGCAGAAGTGGATCTGAAGACGGCTTTTAGCGAGCAGCGAGGACATCCTAGCGAACTTTTTACCCAGTATGATGAGGACGACTACGCCACGGAAATGGAATTTATAGTTGAAATGTTAGTCAATCGCAAGGTAAAAGATAATTGGGGTGGGGAAGTCGATCTTAAATATACAAGATTACGCTATCAATTAAAAATTAAACGGGAGTCTAATATAAGTGGATTTGAAAACTTGTATATTGTTGATGAACGTTTAGAAAATTTAAAGCACAATGAAGATAATTGGGTAAAAAATTATATTCCTAAGACAGTATTGGAAACTTGGCGACCAAAAGTAACGGGTAGGAGAGCGATTCCTTATATTAATACTGAAGATAAGAGTGGTAGTGCTACCATTGTTGTACATCAAGATCGTAAACAGGGAAATAAAAAAGTATTTCTGGCAAAAAGCGCATCACAAACTGTTTTAAGCAGCATTAATACTATAGATTTTCAACATATATTAGCCGCCAAACAAGAAATGCTGAGTTGGAAGTTTATGCAGCTTAATCCCGAAGATTTGCGAGAACCTACTCGTCAAGATATGGGCATCAGAGATACAATAACAGCAAGCGGAAAGAATTTAGCCGCTGCTTTATTTCGCATCAAACAAGATGATGAATATACCCTCACAGCAATTTCCCGTGATCTCAATAATCTGCTACCGAATCTTACAGAAGTTAATGTTTATGACGACAAAGCAAATCGACAATTTATTATCAAGGTAAAAGGTGATGATGGTCGGGAGTTTTCTTCGAGAGTGCTTTCCGAAGGAACCCTACGTTTATTAACATTATGTGTCCTGCAATACGACCGACAACACACAGGATTACTGTGTTTTGAAGAGCCAGAAAATGGCATTCATCCTTTTCGTATTGAAGCAATGGCAAGATTATTAAAAGAGCTAACTGTCGATTTTAAAGATACTGAAATGCCTTTACGCCAAGTAATAGTGAACACTCATTCTCCGGTTCTGGTGAGTCAATTAATTAATTGGCAAGATGATAAAAATGTCAGCATTTGGCTTTCTCAACTTACCACTATAATATCCACTATTGAAGGGAAGCGAATTAAGATGAAAAGCAGTAATTTTCACCCTGTTATCAAAGAGAATAAAAAGCAATTAACCTTATTTTTCTCCGAAAATGAGGCCAAGCTAACTCTCTCGGAAGTTGTCGAATATCTAAAAACTGCTGATGCTGAAAGTGCGATTAAAAATATTAAAAATCAACAAAACCAATTAACATAAATCAATTAAGATGTCCAAAAAAATCAAACAAATAATTATTGCATTAGCTACAGAAGGCAGTTCCGATCATAGATTTTTACCGAATATTATTAAGCGCACTTTCGAGAGAGTTGCTCTTGACGGTCAACAAGAAATAGAAATTTTTGACCCAATTTGTCTTCCACAAATCTCTCGCAAAAATATCCGAGAAAAAGCTAAAAAATATGCAATTCAAGCGGTGGAGAAGGGAGCAATGGTTTTGTGCTTCCATGCAGACGCAGATGATAAAACAGATGAAAACGCATTTAAGGAAAGAATTGATCCGGCTTTTAATGCTATTAAATCAGACGAGCGAGACTTATGTAAAAATTTAGTTGCTATCGTTCCAATACAAATGACTGAAGCCTGGATATTAGCAGACAAAGAATTACTAAAAAAAGAATTGTGTACAAATAAAAGTGATAGTGAGTTAGCAATCGATAAAGAACCCGAATCTTTTAGCAATCCGAAAGAAACAATTAAAAATGCCATCAATAAAGCCAGAGAAGGTATGACTAAACGGGATCGAAATAAACTAAAAATTGACGATTTATATTCACCGCTTGGTACAAAAATCGAATTGTCGAAATTAGAATCCTTATCTTCCTACAAAAAATTTGAAAAGGCAGTACGAGATATTTTTCCACAATTAACGAAAGTCAACAATATAGAAGATAATCCTGATCAAAGGTGAATAGGATCTTGCTAATACCATTTTTCTAAAGTAATGGCAGAGATGGTTAATTGCCTCCAACCTCAAACCCTATTCTAGAAAAGAAAATGGGAGTAAGATGTCTGCCACGAATAAAGAAAAATGGCATAAGGTGCGTTCCCTGTCGTCGATTTAGTTCTCCCTATGCGATCGCTACTTCCGCCTAACAACCCTCAACGTTCAGGAGGAATTTGCCCCTTTAACTCCTCAATTAGTAATGGGAGCTGCGATTGAACCACATCCCAAACGATGTTGAGGTTGACATCATCATACTCATGTACCAACCGATTTCGCATTCCCTTGATTTCTTGCCAAGCAATGTTGGGCAAGTTTTGTCGGGTTGTTTGGGAAACTCGTCCGGCGGCTTCGGCAATCACCAAGAGCCGTCGAATTACTGAATCTTGAAGCTGCACATTGGCGACGAACTCAGCTTTCGAGCATTGAGCCGTGTAGATCATGACCAGTTCTGCGGATTGCAGCATATCAAGCAGGAATTGGGGATCCCGTTGCATAAATCACTTGAGCCGAAGAAAGGATTTGATTACGGCGTAGGTAGTTGCGACTGGTGGCAATGCCTTGGCGGGTAATCAGGTCAACATCTCGATGGAAAATGCTTTTTAGCTCTGCTTCCATTTGGTCTAGGGTGCTGAATGTGGGATGAGCTTCTGGATGAAATTCCACCATAACATCAATGTCGCTGTCGGGGCGGAAGTCTTCGCGCAGGACGGAGCCGAATAGAGCGAATTCAGTTACTTGCCAGCGATCGCAAAACTGGGCAATTTTTTCCATCGGTAGGTCGCTCGCAGTAATGGTCATGGCATGATTACTCCCAAGGTTTCAAATTGCCGATCGAAAACGTGGCCGATAGCTGATCACTGAAAGCTCCCTAAATATCTAACCTTTGGTAGATGCTATTAAGGTGATTTAAGTGCTGCTGGGGATCAAAGCAACTTTCGATCTCGTCGGGGGATAAAATGCCGGTAACTCGCTCATCTTGACTGATAAAAGCTTTAAAATTGCCGTTATCGGTGTTCCAAGCGCGATGGGCGTTTTCTTGGACGATTTTATAGGCAGATTCCCGGCTAATTCCCTTACTCACCAAAGTTAAAAGAACTCTTTGACTGAAAATCACGCCACCGTAAACATTCATATTTCGCTTCATGTTTTCGGGATACACCAGCAGATTTTTGACTAAATCGGTGATTTCCTTGAGCATAAAGTGGGTCAAAATGCAAACATCTGGCAGCATTACCCGTTCTACGGAACTATGGGAAATATCTCTTTCGTGCCAGAGGGCGATATTTTCTAAAGCGGAAACGCTATGACTACGGATAATTCTCGCCATTCCCGTTAAGCGTTCTGAGCGGATGGGATTACGTTTATGGGGCATAGCGGAGGAGCCTTTTTGTCCTTTGGAAAAGTATTCTTCCACTTCTAGGACATCAGTTCTTTGCAGGTTGCGAATCTCCACGGCAAAACGTTCGATCGAAGCCGCTAATAAAGCTAATTGTTGCACATAATCGGCGTGTCGATCGCGCGAGATAACTTGAGTGGAAGCGGTATCCGGTTCTAATCCTAACTTCTGACAGGTTAACGCCTCAATTTTGGGGTCAATATTGGCATAGGTTCCCACTGCACCGGATATCTTACCGATGGCGATGTCTTGGCGCAAGCGAATTAAACGATCGCGTCCCCGCAGCACTTCCGCTAACCATCCCGCTAGTTTAAAGCCAAAGGTGATCGGTTCGGCGTGAATGCCGTGGGAACGTCCCACCATGACTGTATAACGGTGTTCTTGGGCGCGATAGCGCAGGGCTTGAATAAAATCTTCTAATTGTTCTAGAATCAGGTTTAAACTGGCGACTAATTGTAAAGACAGGGCGGTATCTAGTACATCGGAACTGGTTAAACCCAAATGAATATAACGCCCCGGCTCGCCCACATATTCGTTAACATTTGTTAAAAAGGCGATGACATCGTGGCGCACTTCTGCTTCTATTTCTAAAATGCGATCGGGATCAAAATTAGCTTTTGCCTTAATTTCTTCTACTGCATCCCCAGGAATATAGCCTAATTCTGCCTGCGCTTCACAGACGGCTATCTCTACCTCTAGCCATGTTTGATATTTATATCTATCCGTCCACAAATTCCCCATCGCAGGGAGAGTATAACGCTCGATCACTATTAATTATTCCAAGACAACCGTTTAATTGTATCGGATCGGGGCAAGTCTGGGAATAGGCAGGGGGCAGCGGGGAGTTTTGTTTTCCCCACTCCCTTTTTTCCGGTTAGTGTTTTAGGTTCGATCCCCCCTGCCCCCTTGATAAGGGGGGTGCCGATCCCCCCTGCCCCCCTTGATAAGGGGGGTGCCGATCCCCCCTGCCCCCCTTGATAAGGGTAGGGCTGTTTCATTTAAATTAAGTATAGCTGATTTTGAGTCAATAAATTTGACCGAAGATTCTCAAGTTTATCTTGTTCTAACCAAAAGAGTTAGTCACAATAACTAATCTTT